>JALYGX010000166.1 GCA_030776905.1 Cyanobacteriota bacterium
GTGATCGCTAACGCGATCGAGGCGTCGAAGGTAGAAATTCAAAACGGTGGGATGCTCAGCCTTGCCATGCAAAAAGAACAAGTTTTTCCTGTGATGGCAATTCAGATGATGAGTATTGGGGAAGAGACAGGGGAGCTAGACTCCATGATGATGAAAGTGGCTGATTTCTACGAAGATGAGGTAGAGCAAGCTGTTAAAGCTCTCACTAGTATCATCGAACCGATAATGATGGTTCTCCTAGCAGGGATGGTAGCGGTGATTCTGCTTTCCATGTACCTCCCTCTGTTTAAAGTGTTTGACACTCTGGGATAGGAAATTTTGGAGCAAAGATTTCAGATTTGGGATTGAATCCGAAATCTAAAATCCAAAACCTAAAATCTAAAATCTAAAATCGTCATGCCTGTTAAGCAATCCGACTACGAAGCTAGCTTGGCGGAGTATAGCAACCAGGAAGCAGCGATCGCACTGCTCAAAAAACATCGACCTTACTTGGAGATGATTCCTAGTATGCGCCGACCTGATGAGAGTTTAATCGCTATCCCTCTGCCAATCGTGCGCATTCGCAACCCTAATCCCCCCGCAGGATATAACAGCGTCAACCTCACAGCCGTGCAGGGCGCTATTTGCCTGCCCTGTGATGTCGGGATTTTGATGTGCGATCCAGAATGGAAAATCAAAACAGGGGTTGAAATTTTTGTCTTCATTCATCGCCCCCATGAAGACTTTTCCGACCTGCTGACGCGCTGGCGTCAGACGCAAGTTTTGTTGGACAAAGACTATGAATGGCTAATGCCTCCTCGATACAAACACGTTCTCAGCGAGGGAGCGAACCGCATTTATCCCCTGTTTGTGGTGTTTCCAGAAACGCCCGAACGGATTGGTCGCGGGTTGCTGGGGGCCGGTCTGCCTTTTGTGATGCAAATTCCAGACCCCGTGGCTGAGGAGGAGGCATTGGAAACCTTGTCTCCTGAAAGTCCGCCTGCTTAAAAGTTAGTCCTTATAGTCATTCGTTCTTTGTTGTTGGTCAGACTAACTAATAACCAAGGGCTACTTGACAAACTGAGGCATGATTTCGGCAGCAGTAAATAGCCCATAAATCCCTCGACGGTGTAAAGACACTCCAGCTTTGAGGTAGCCAAATGCTGGCCCACAGACATTGGCTGCCATGCTGGTTTCATCGCCTAGGGTAAATGTGTGAGTAGAAATTTTCCCCTCAAACGTGCGTCCAGTAACTTGGACATTCGTGCTGAGGGGTTTTTGGGGATTGCGGGTATCGACAACACCACCGACAGTAACGCGATCGCGCGAACAAATCCCAGCCAGTTCCAACATTACATCATCGGCGTGTTCCATATTCTCTAAGCTCAGGATGCCGTCAGTCTTATCCAACAACGCTTCCACCTCCGCGTCCGTCATGGCACTAGCGCGTTCAACATCGTAACCCGGCAGGTGGGCAATATCCTCCCGAATTGTCGCTCGATACGCTTCCCAATTAGCAATCCCTACTCCAAACGTAATTTTGACGCTGTGAATTTCTGCGTAACTCTGAGCTGCCAAAGCCGCTGCTGCTGTCAACAGTCCTGGTGTTGCACCACAGCCAGTCATGTAGGTAATTCCTGCCGCTTGTAATTCCTCTTGTAATTCCAGCAATTGCTCCACAGCACTCGTGCGCTTGAGAGCATCTACTAAAACACCTTGCCAGCCTGCTTGAATAAATTGCCGTGCCACAGATGCCATGAAGGTATTGGGCAAATTCGGCAGGGCTAAAAAATAACCATCTACAGACCCTTGTTCAATTAAATCTTGAATGCTGTGGTTGCTGAAAGTGCCAGTTGGTTCTAGATAGCCTAGGGAACCCTGAGAACGATAAGTAGCGATACAAGTATCAGGATTTAAACCCGTAGCGTCATAGGCATAACCTTTTTGGTCAGCGGCTGCCACCCAGAGCATTTCACCCTTGGGAGCAAGGACTCTGGCGGCGGCTTGCCCCAATCCCCCAAAGCCCAGAACTCCGACACGCATCGGCGTTTTTGCCAGAGAATCAGCCGTTTTAGCGTTAGTTGGACTTGTGCCTTGCTTCTCACTCATACTGTCTGACTTCAATGAAAACAGACTTTAATTATCTGGGTTCCCTGGCTCTCCAGATCAGCCTAAAGACGCAAGTGAGCAGAGATTTCACTATGTATATTTTTATTAACACCCAATTCTTATCAAATGCTGTAGCTTGACTGCGGTAGTAAGTTAAGAGAAACTACTTAAAGACTAGAGTATGAGCCAAGCAAAATATAAAGTTTTGTAAAACAATAATTCGTAGTGAGGCGATTACTCACAATTGATTGAGCAGCAGCTAGTCAATCGGATAGTCATTTTAATCCCTAAATAGAAGATCCCCTCTGCGATCACCGAATCACTCCCCAAACCAAAATCGAGGATTACCCAGCAGTCAGCTATGAGCATGGAAACCTTAGAATTTGTTATTTATCCGGATGGTAGAGTACAAGAAAAAGTTACTGGTATCATCGGAGCCTCTTGCGCAGAGGTAACAGCAGCGATTGAAGCTCAACTGGGACGAGTCGTCTCCACCGAGCAAACCTCAGAGTATTTCGCCCAAACCGTCGTCGAGCAGTCAGCAACAGTGACAGCTCAAGCGATGTTTAGTGAATGGTAAATTTTTTGTTCTATATAAGGTACATTCTTTCAAACTACAATGTCACATTTTAGCAACATAAAAACTCAAATCCGTAACCTTGCTTCGTTGCAAGCTGCTTTAACAGACCTAGGCGTTGATTGGAAATCTGGTCCTCATACGGTACGAGGCTATCGCGGTCAAACCCGCACTGCCGAGGTAGTCGTTGAACAAAACAATGACTATGACATCGGTTTCAGTTGGAATGGGAAAGAATACGAACTCGTTGCTGATATGCAGTACTGGCAACAAGCTTGGTCTGTAGATGGTTTCCTCAACCGAGTAACGCAGCGTTATGCTTACCATACCGTAATGACCGAAACCGCCAAGCAAGGCTTTCAAGTTGCCGAGCAACAAAAAAATGAAGATGGTTCAATCCGTTTAGTCGTGCAGCGCTGGAGTGCCTAATGTCTGATTCCTCACTGTCGCC
The DNA here is from genome assembly GCA_030776905.1 of Cyanobacteriota bacterium. Lineage (GTDB taxonomy): Bacteria > Cyanobacteriota > Cyanobacteriia > Cyanobacteriales > Coleofasciculaceae > CADCTM01. The sequence continues at coordinate 3,117 of JALYGX010000166.1, forward strand.
GGAGCGTTCGGGTTTAGAGCCAGAGTTAGGAGGCGTCTTCCGCGATGCACCAGAGCGTTCAGGTTTGGAGCCAGAGTTAGGAGGGCTGCTACGGCAAAAAGGTGTTTATGTTGATGAAATCACCTGTATCGGCTGTAAGCATTGCGCCCATGTTGCTCGCAATACATTTTACATTGAACCAGATTATGGGCGATCGCGTGTAGTTCGGCAAGATGGGGACTCAGAAGAGGTAATTCAAGAAGCCATTGATACTTGTCCGGTTGATTGTATTCATTGGGTCGATTACACCGAACTGAAGCAGCTAGAACAAGAGCGACAATATCAAGTAATTCCTCTTGTCGGTTATCCTCTTGACCCTAGCGTGGTGGCTACCCTGAGTCGGCGTAAGAAGCTGAATAAACAGCGTAAGAAAAGTCATTATTAGCGATTGCAACAGCAAATTAATAGGCTGTTAGCGACAGCTTCTCACACAAAATCCTCAATGGCTGAGTGCCCTTGGGGGTTTTATTTTAAAGGGTGATGTTCGCTAAGTAATTTCTCGACTCTCGCTTCATCGACTCTAGCTGTTATTCTTTTAGCTTCGTGCATATCTCTAGTAGTTTTCGCGATACTGACGGTAGAGCCAACCGTAAAAGCTAAACCCATCCCCATATAGCCCTTTACCCAGTTGTCTACAGGCAAGTTCAGAATGCCAACTGACATCGCGACAGTGGAAAGAATAAAAGACGCCCAAGATTGAGCAACCCAACCCGTGCTGTGTACCTGATTGCCTACGGGAGATTCCATAGTCCTTCTACCTCAACTGAAATTGGTGAACTAGTTATTTGCATCATATTGAGGGCAATTTAGAGATAGGGAAAGGAATGGACAGTTTTTACAACTTGCACAGGAACAATTTGAAGAGTGCTTCCGTCAAGAGCCACTCCCTAGAAACTAAAGGAAACTTTCAAAAAATTCCATAATAGGGGGTGACACCCCTCATCCCGAAAGATTATACTTAAGTCAAGTAGATGCACCCTGATGATCGGGAGAGTCGCCTAAGTGGCTCTCTTTTTTTTTGGCTTTTTTCAAGCTAAGTCAAGCGATCGCTATTTGCAGAAGAAAGCTTGATTCCCATTCTTATAACTTATTGGGGGTAATCAGGAGTCTCTACTTTGCCATCGGGGCTAAAACGCACGCGGATTATTGGATTACGCCCGCCCTCTATGGGAGAAACAAAGGGTTGACCGACTAAAGGTATACCCGTGCGGTCTATATATTTTGCCGCTGTTGATGTCTGAGGTTCAACTCGTTGAAGCGAGCCATCAGCATTCAGCCACAGTGTATAACCTAGGCTTTCCGTCAAATCAGAAGGCGGTTTCCATCCTTGCTGAAGATAGTTTTTGACGGCGGCGACCTGAGCTTTCTCACCAAGCAGGCTATTGTTAGTAGCAGCATTAGTTGCCGGGGCAGACTCGGCTTGGCTCACATCAGCTAAGGGGCTACCACTGCGAACGCCAGGGGACGGAACAGCCTGAGCCGTAAGATTTTCGGGAATAGGAGCTGGCTTCAGCTTTGGCAAATTTAGTGGAGGGGGTGCTGTCAGTGCCGTAGGGCTGTTTGTCCGCGTTGGGCTATTTTCCGTTGAAGAACCAGAAGCACGCCTACTAGGATTAGTAGGAACTGAAGGCGCAGGTAGAGAGCTTATCCCACCAGAAAGAGGAGAAGGAGCAGTCCGAGAGCCTATCCCACCAGAAAGAGGAGAAGCAGGACGCTGTGGTAAGAGAGTGATCGTTGCTGGAGAAGGGTTAACAGAGGAAGTGGGGCCTTGTACTGGCGGTGGCAAAGGAGCCGTTTGAGGAGCTGGCAGGCTTACCGCAGAAGGTGGAGGTAACTTGGGTGCGGAAGCCAGAGAGGGTGGCACTACTGGTGTGGGTAGCGGAGAAATCGGTACTGGTGTAAGGGGTGGTGGCACTTGGGCAATTGGTGCCTGCCCGATTGGAGTCGGCTGTTGACCCGCTTTTGAGTTAGCGATTTGCTGCTTAGTCGGCTGGTTAAAGAACTTAACACCCGCTGCTGTTACACCAACTGCCAAGAGTACCGCTGCCGCTGCACTTGTCCAAGCGGGTGAGGCTTTCTTCCAACTAAGAGGATTGTTCAGCTTCGGTAATGCCACTAGTTCAGCCGCATATTCATCCAGAGCTGTTGCCAGGTCAAATAGCTGTAGCACGCTCAGGTTAACGACAGAACCAGATTCTTCAGTTGCTAGCTGCCCTAGAAATAGCTCGTGGGACAGTAAGCCTTTGGGTTGCAAATAAATTTCTGTGGCAGCCGTTCGGGGTTGAAAAGAACGACCTTTGGGAGCAGATTTTGCAGAGGGGAATGACGCGGCATGGTCAAACTCGTTTAGTTCTTCCTCAGAAGAGGGGGTGGCTACTGGATTTGAGGTATTAACAAACAACCCTGGATTGGTTGTAGAATTCTGGCTGGGATGAGCCTCAGGCGTCAAATCCGTAGCTGTCGCGGATGTCCCAAGTGATAGCGGCAGTTGCATTGAGGACGGGTCGAGGAAGTCCTGCACGTAGCTGTTAACGGCGTCGCACAAGATTTCCAGGTCACTTGCATTGCCTCGGATGGTTACCCGTTTTTCTTCTGGCTGTCGGGGGTCATCAAAACGAAGCTCAAAGCGCAAATCTTTCATTAAAGATTGCCCTACCCAGCGAGACAGGGGCGAGCTTTTTGCCGCAATTTCTAGCGTGCAGGTAGGGGGAGTGTAGCGTCGCAGGACTGAATTCGATAAAGGCATGAGTTTAACAAAGTGATCGTTGGTCATTGGTCGTTGGTCAATGGTCATTAGCTTGCGGACTAAGGACTAAGGACGAAAGACTAAAGACTAAAGACTAGGATTTAAATAGGCTCGCCCAAATGTTGTTCAGCTTAACTCCTCGCTCCTCAGGTTTGGGGCGTCGATCGCTTTAGTCTCGCGATCGCTCTAGCAATGCTAGCCAGAGACGGCGATGACCGTTGGGGCTACTATAGAACAGCAGATCGATCAGCAGTTTGAGAGCCAGTTGAGTAAGTTGATCGGGCGATACGTTTTGTCCTTGCTCCATGCGCTCTTGGTAAGTGTTGCTGAAGGTATCGAGGTAATCTCCCAACAGAGCAACGCGGTGCGGTTCACTATTTTGTTCTGCCATTTGTTCGAGTAGAGCAACAGCACGGCGGATTAGTTCCTGATGCTGTTTAGCAAGGTGGCAGATAATTAAAACGAGCGATCGCGCTTCTTCCACATCTAACTTTTTCCGTCCTCCCGAACTTTTGCGGAGGGGGTTGGAC
>JALYGX010000167.1 GCA_030776905.1 Cyanobacteriota bacterium
GAGTTGAGCCGCTGCCAGCAGGTTAATTTCAGACGAGTAGACGGAATTGGTCTGACCACTGAGTCCGCCAAAGAGTCCGACGGCAAACTGACCATCAGGTAGGTAAGGACCACTCTTAAAGGTGAAAACACTGGGAATTTGAGTAGTGTTGTTGATAGTGTCGGGTGAACTCTCAAAGTTACCAAAGGGTACATCCAACACCGCATCGTCGAAAGCTGCCTCAAATTTCTGGGGGTCGGGCAATTTAACTAATTGACCCGTACTATCGATGATGGTCTTACCATTGCCTTGGTATTTGGGGTCAAGGGGATTAAAGTTCAAGCGAGCAAACCCAGCGGCTGAATTGGGCGCTAGTGCAATTAAAAAGGGAATGGCTAAATCACTGTTAGGAACTCCCTTCAAGCGTTTACCCGTCGGAGACACGACAGCGTGACATATCGCACAGCTTAAGTCACCCGTAAGCTTCAAGCCTATAGGCAAAATGCCTCCTGCTTCTATATCTAGACCCGTTGGTAAGACACTTCCTTTGGAAAACGTCCGACTTCCTAGCTTTAGATCTTTTAGAAGCGTGATTTGTAAGTTACTGGTCGGTTTACCCTGTAACTTAACAATTCCCTTGGCGACTTCCGGTGCAATGCGAGTTATGCCTACCCCAAAACCGAAAACCCTTTGTAGTCCGAAGGTATCGCCAATCTTGCGGTTGAAGAAGATATCCTCTCCGCGATCAATCAGTTGCTGGGTGATGTGAACGGCTCCAATCCGCTGATACGAAACAGGGTCTTGGGGATTGAGTCCCTTTTGGCTGACCAGTTGAGCTGCCTGTTCTGGGGTTAGGGATTCCCCAAAATAATCGTAGTTCCCGATTTGTTGAGTTGGAGCAGGCTGGAGATAAGTTTCAGTAGCTAGTGTTACTTTTGGTTTGAACACAAAATGGGATAGGACGAGCGCCGCTAAGCTAGCTACAAAAATCACAACAAATAGTAAGACCCTCTGAATCCAGCGCATAGATGCCCCCAATAGATTTCTGTGTAAAGTTTTTACTTCTTAATGAATGGGTCATTAGTTCGGATAGTACTAATGCCGATGACCAATGACCCATTAGCAATTAGCTAAGAACAATTGCCAACGAGTTTAATATCCGAGTTCAAAATCTAATTGAAAAACTTAGTTCATCTCGACTTGAGTTTTCTTCATAATTATTGGTTATTATTAAATAAAACTTGCTGTAATGCTTACAGGTAGAAAATTTCACTCTATTCATCAATCCCGCATTATCCTAAAAAATGACCACACAAAATTTTGCTAAACGCTCTAATTAGAGGTATAGCAGCTTTTTTCTGAAGAGTAGCCTAGTCTCTATGGCAATGAAGACCAAGCTAGCCCTACACAAAAGTATTCATAGAGTGCAAACGGTATAACTTGCTTGAACTCCAGTTAATAATTTCTCAGACCTTTCCAGTTTGCCAGAAAAATTTTACTTCCCCAGAAACTAATGGTGGAAGTATACCGTGGCAGAATAAGTGAAAGAAGTAATATCTACAATTCTTTAACAATTTAGAGTAAAAAACTTGCTATAGGTAATAGGGAGCGAGAAACAATATTTCTGTCCAGGCTTATGAAAAGTTTTATTATCCTGTGCGCTACCGTCTTCTCTTTTACGTTCCTCCTGCCTACCTTGGCATTCGCCCAAAGAGAACCAGACTCTCCCTGTTACTTACGTCAGGCTGATGGAACAGTGGTAGACCTTTCCAGGTTGTGTGTCGAGACTCCTAAAGCTAGGCTTTCTCCAACTGCCGGATTTGACTCTAATTTCCGATCGCTAGCAAACAGCTATCCATCTAATATTAGGCAGGAACTAAACCAATATGGAGATGAATATCGCGATAGTATGATTGCCTCAGCCAAAACAACCTGCCGAGTCCTCCGCTACGGCGGCTCGAACGCCGTGTTGACGCGCATGAGAACTCTAGCGGCTTATAAACCCTCTGCAAGCGAGACCGCAAAACAGCAGGTCGCTTACTCTTTGGCTGTTAATCAGTACTGTCCTGATGCTGCCAATCGCTAATGCCTTAAGAAGAGGACAAGCCGCGCGATCGCAAGCACACTGACCAGCGCTTTCCAACTTTAAGTGACGGAAAAACGCTAAGTAGGTGTAGTTATGTGCGATCGCTCCTTGTGGTTAGTAAGTTGCGGATTTTAGAGTTATTTCAACGTTAAAAACTTCTCTAAGGCTCCAACCATCATGGGAGGCCAACGGCGGACAGATTTTACCCAATTTAAGTCTTTATAACGCCTATCCAAACCAATAACGGCTGCCCAATTACTCTCCGCTTCACCAAGTTTTCCTTCTTTCCACAATGCCGCTGTTAGTGCTGCCCGCACATCGGGAAATTGCGGGTACTTGCGGATAATATTGCGCATCGTGCGGATTGCGTCTTCGGTTTGTCCAGTTTGATAAAGAGCAAGAGCATAGTTGGCACGAGCAAAAGCAAAGTTAGGTGCTAACGCCGCCGCCTTTTGGTAATCTGCGATCGCTTCTTCCCAGCGTCCCTCTCCTGCTTTGGCATTTCCTAAGTTGTTATAAGCCATCGCATCATTGGGTTCTAGTTCCAGAAGCCGCGTGTAGTCAGCAATTGCCTCCTCCCAACGACCTAACCCTTCCAACGCTGTACCCCGATTTAGATAAGGGTCAGGAGCATCTGGCGCTAACTCAATAGCTTTATTAAAATCAGCGATCGCCTCTTCTAACTTATTTTGACTGACTCTAGAATTTCCCCGATTACTCCAACCCACTGGATTTTCTGGCAAAAGCTCAATCAACTGAGTCCAATAGCCTTCAGCCGTGGGAAAGTCACCCTTGTCAGTGTTAGCAAAAGCTTGTTGTCTAAGTTCATTAAATTCCTGTATCTGAGCCTCAGTCAGAGCAGGTGTTTGGATTTGCGCTCGCACTGGTGGCGTCATCACCAATCCAGCGGACACGATAAGAAGAAATGCACTCAATAAACTCAGAATCCAGCGTTTCATAAACAATGTTTCAGACAAAACTTTTTGCAGCCTCACTGCTAATTAAAAAGCAAAATTCTCTCTTAACGTAGGGCAGCAGATATCCTGACAAACACTCCAAACTTAGTCATATCCTAAATGCTTGCGAGCGGCTGCCGTTGCCACGCGACCGCGAGGCGTCCGATGCAGATAGCCAATTTGTAATAGATACGGTTCGTAGACTTCCTCAATTGTTTGGGCATCTTCTCCGGTTGCTGAGGCAACCGCCTCTAAACCCACGGGTCCCCCATTAAATTGTTCGATCATCACACTTAAGACAAGTCGGTCTGTCCAATCCAAACCACTGGGGTCTACATTAAATACTTCCAGCGCTTCTGCTGCAAACTCCTGGTTAATTGGCGCAACTTTCTTGACTTGACTATAGTCTCGCACCCGCTTGAGCAGTCGGTTAGCAATCCGAGGGGTTCCACGAGAACGACGAGCAATTTCCTCAGCACCATCTGGTGTTACTGGCACCTTGAGAACGTCAGCAGTCCTTTGGACAATTAAAGTAAGTTCATCTGTCTCGTAGAAGCGCAATCGTTGAATCAAACCAAAGCGATCGCGCAATGGAGAAGTCAGCGAACCAACACGAGTCGTTGCTCCCACTAAGGTAAACTTCGGCAGGGGAATACTGCGAGTCTTAGCCGTTTGACCTTTCCCAATGGTGATATCCAATCGATAATCCTCCATCGCTGGATACAGCAGTTCCTCTGATACTCGCGATAAGCGATGGATTTCGTCAATAAATAGGACATCTCCTTCCTTGAGACTGCATAGAATGCCCATAATGTCTCGCGGACGTTCTAAAGCGGGTGCTGCTGTAATCTTACAATTGACCTCCATCTCCGTCGCCAAAATCAGTGACATCGTGGTTTTACCCAATCCCGGCGGACCATACAAAAGAAGGTGATCCAATGCCTCGTTTCTAACTTTCGCAGCTTGAATCGCAATTTCCAAGACACCCTTTAATTCTTTTTGACCAATATAGTCAGCTAACCTCTGAGGTCGAATCCCCTCTTCCTGGTTACCCGTTTCGTCAGCCATTGCTGTAGCTAGCAGCAGTTCATCAGCCGTCTCTGTCTTGCGAAAGTTATTCCGGCGACCTTTTGTTTTCTTGCTTGACTGAGGTTGTCGCTCTGGTTCTTGAGACTGTTGTTTGAAAGAAGTTATCGCCATAATTAAAAATTAGTCATTAGTTATTATTCATTGGTTATTGGTCAAGAGGCTCCCATGAGCGACTCACACAAACATTGAATGAAACTTTCACGTCAGCACTTTTAAAACATTTATAAGTTATAAGTTATAGGTCATCGGTCATGAGTGCTCCATCACGTCTGGGCATGGGAACTAAGGACTAATGACAAAGGACAAATGACAAATGACCAAGGACACAAAGCAATGCTAGCTAAACGAATCTTACCTTGCCTGGATGTAAAAGCTGGACGGGTTGTCAAAGGCGTGAACTTCGTTAATCTTCAGGATGCTGGCGATCCAGTGGAATTGGCACAAGCTTATAACGAGGCGGGTGCTGATGAACTGGTGTTTTTGGATATTACCGCCACCCATGAAGACCGGGATATCATTATTGACGTTGTCTACCGCACGGCAGACCAAGTATTTATTCCGCTAACTGTTGGCGGGGGTATCCAATCCTTAGAGAATATTAAATTACTGTTAAGAGCGGGTGCGGATAAAATTAGCCTTAATTCAGCGGCGGTACGCAATCCGGAGTTTGTCAACCAAGCTAGCGATCACTTCGGTAACCAGTGTATCGTCGTTGCCATTGATGCCCGACGCCGCCAAGATCCAACGAATCCGGGTTGGGACGTTTACGTGCGGGGAGGGCGGGAAAATACCGGGAAAGATGCCATCCTTTGGGCAAAAGAAGTCGAACAACGAGGTGCAGGCGAACTGTTGATCACGAGTATGGATGCCGATGGAACCAAGGCGGGGTATGACTTGGACCTGACGCGCACTATTGCCGAACAAGTGCAAATTCCCGTCATTGCCTCCGGTGGTGCGGGTCAGTGCAGTCATATTCATGACGCCCTCACCGCAGGAAAAGCCGAAGCGGCGCTGCTTGCTTCCCTCCTGCATTATGGAGAACTAACTGTCTCACAAATCAAAACTTATCTAGCAGAACGCCAAGTCCCGGTGCGTCTGACATAACACAAATTCGCAATTTGTTATCAAAAGATTAACTTTTGTGATGACTTATCCATAATTAGCTTGTACGCAGCCATCTATGCCGTTGCTAGAATGGATGGGCTGTTACAATTCGTAAATTATGTTAATTACTATCTTAATATTTGATATAGCTTTAGTCGCTTGGGCACTGCACCTGATGCAGGAAGCCTTTGACACCCAACAGTTTTCTCTGATGCTGGCTGGTACTTTGGTAGCTATGTCAGCGGCTGCCATGTTGGTTGTGTATTTTTTGATGGGCAGTTATGTTGGCTACCTGACCCAAATGGCTCAATCCCCCAGCCCCTTCCACTAACTAGTAGAAGGCGTTGCTATGCAAAGGAGCGATCGCGCTTCGCCGCAGGCGACTTGACGAAAATGGCTAATTCAAGGCATCATAGAAAACGCGACAAGGGGTTATAGCTCAGTTGGTAGAGCACCTCAATGGCATTGAGGGGGTCAGCGGTTCGAATCCGCTTAGCTCCATATAAAATTACCTGAAGCCAAGCTTGCCGTATCAGCAAGGTTAGGTTTACTGTCAACGAACTTCATTTGTAAGAGCTAACACGCTGTTTAATAGGAGTGGATACACTGCCCCCTCTTTGGGTAGCGTTCTCTCAGTATGCGCAAAGCGCCGCTACGCTAACAGCACTCAGTACTTTTACATTTAGATGTCGATTCCTTAGATATTGGCTACATTGAAAGCTAACAAGGGTAACGAAAAATGATAAGAGATGAGTCATGAGCGGTTGAAGTGAATTCCCGCTTCACTATCGTCATTGGGAACGAAGTCATCGCCCCTACACTACTCAAAAGTCTCTGAGGGACATCGCTATGCAGCCGGAACAACAACAGCGAATCATGGGTTACTTTATTGAGGAGGCAAAAGACCACCTCAATACTATTGAGCAAGGTTTGCTGAGTCTGCAAAACACAATGGAAGACACCGAGATGGTGAACGAAGTCTTCCGTGCTGCTCATTCGGTCAAAGGCGGGGCAGGAATGTTGGGAATTAGTAGTATTCATAAAACCGCCCATCGCCTTGAAGACTGCTTGAAAGTCCTTCAGGAGTCGCCTGTGCAGGTAGACTCTCAACTAGAATCCTTATTCTTACAAGTATTTGATACCCTTGAAGCACTCGTAGAACAACTTCAAGGTCCGTTTGGTCTGACGGATGAGACAGCAGACGGAATGATGTTAGAGGCTGAACCTGTTTTTGATCAACTCAATACTCATCTAGAAGAGCTAGTCAGGAAAGGTGCGACTTCTACCGTTGTCAGGGATGAAGCGGCAAAGGTGGCAACCCTCTACGAACTCGAAGAACCCGTTCCACTCTCAGCACAAATTCAACCTTCTCGGAAAAACGCCAACGTGTTGCCAGCTACCTTTAAAAGAGATGTTTTGGTAGAGCTACGGGAGATGTTGCAGGTGTTTAAGCAGCAGGACTCCTCGGAACATCGCGAAGTTTTACAGGAACACTGTCAGAGTTTGGAGAACCTGGGTGAAGAAGTGGACTTGCCAGGTTGGAGCGAGTTACTAGAGACATCCAGAATGGCGATCGCTTGTTCTGAAAATTCCTATCGCTTGCTGGCTAGCTTGGTCATTAAAGAAATCAAACAAGCTCAAGAATTAGCACTGGCAGGTCGCTCCGTTGAGATTGCCCCCAGCGAACAACTCAAAGCACTTGTACCAGCATCTTCAGCCTCTGATCTAGTAACAGAATTTGATGCCCAAGAGCTAGAAAGTCTTTTCCCATCGGACATTAACTTCAACACAGAATCTATTCAGCCGGAAACAGCACACTCCAATGGCAATGGGGCATCCAATAGCCTAGCATCAGCAACTAACCAGTTGAACGGCTCAGACACGTATATCCAGGAAGATATCTGGGAAGACTTGAGCCAACAGCACGTCGTCCGAGACGCAGAACTGGGTGAACCAGACCTTTACAACACATCCATCTCTAATCTGTCATCCCCCAGCGGAGCAATGAACTTTCAATTCCGCCCCACTAGCGTCACGTCTCAACCCGCCGATCCTAGCGATCCAGAAGTGGGAATTGCCGAACTCAACAGCCTAGCTGATATTTTTGAAGGTCAAACTCCGGATATAGATCAAACCTGGCAAGAAGAGGAAGTTATTAGCTTTGATGATCAGCACTTAGCGGGCAACCCAACACAGGTGTTCAACGGGGATGACCCAAGCGATTTTTCTGACCTGATCGGCGACTTGGATGACTTTGAAATCTCAGGGGCAGAAACGTCTACCAGTGAAGATTTGATGGGTTGGTTGACTGACGAAGCAACGGATAGCGTTGGGGTAGCGGGGCACAGTCCAGCGATCGCCGATCAAGAGTCAGAAGACTTATTATTTGGCGATAGCGAGTCGCTGCATAGCTCAGAGCAGCACGGGGAAACAGCATCAAGTACAACAGATAGCGATTCCTCTTTAAGTTTCGATACGTCTGATTTTTCAGACTTGCTATTTGAGGACGATAGCCAAGATACTCAGACGACAGAAGCCGATGATTTAAATAATTTGTTTGGTGACAGCTTCTTTGAAGAAGACATCTCTCTAGAGGCGGATTCAGGATATTTTGGACTTGATGCTGACGCGATGCCGGAATTGCAGCATCAGGACGATGACCTCTTTGCCATGCCAGCGACGGAAGACCTCAACGAGGTAAACGATTACGGGCTTGACGAGGCGGCGTTCTCCACCCGTCTAAATGACGTAGCGGATGAAGAAGACTTTTTCGCTCAGGGATTCGCAACAGAGGAAACGGAAGACCTCAACGAGGTAAACGATTACGGACTAGACGAGGCGGCGTTCTCCACCCGTCTAAATGACGTAGCGGATGAAGAAGACTTTTTCACTCAGGGATTCGCAACAGAGGAAAATGAATCTCTTGCCTTTGATGATTCATTCGCTTTTGAACTGGAAGACTTGGGTAGTGATGAAAGGCAACCAGACGATAGCGCAGCGGAACCCAGTGCAACGGTAGCGATGCCAGCCGCGCCGGAGGAAGCTGTATCTGCCGAGTCAGATTTTGATTTTAGCGACCTACTGGAAATTTCAGAAAGCGATCGCGAAGCCTCAGCGTCTCAGGACGACCTATTGTTTGGGGAAGAACTAGGAATCGATGACGAAGCTACCGCTCTTGGTTTTGATGAATTGGCATTAGATGAATCTGTAGACAACTTCGATCTTGCCGCTAGTGGGGATTTTGACTTCAGTGAGTGGGAAGCTGATAGCACTGCCTCCAGCTTTGATGAAGCCGCTATGCTCACCAGTTCCCAAGCCTCAGAGTCAACGGACTTGTTACTGGATGACAGTTTCTCAGATACCCCTGCCCAGGAAACGGAGAGTCTTGCCGATTTGGGTCTGGAGGACATTTTATCTACAGATGAGCTAAATAGCTCTGATAGCGACACCGCATTGGATTCACAAGAGTTACTACTGGATTGGGAGGAAGAAGGTGCAGATGCCTTAGATACCTCAGCCACTGATCTGGAAATTGACGAGTCGCTTTGGGATTTGGATGAACCGGAAGTTGCCTCGGCCCAAACAGCTTCCGCCGGGATAGATGCCCTCACAGGTGATTTTGATTTAGACGCTACATCAACCAATCCCTTCAACTTTGACGAAGCAGAAACCGACGGCAATATAGACGACTTGTTTGAGAATGAGGCACTCTCATCTGTGGAGACACCCCAGAATGCTGCCTTCAATGATCAAGAAGACTTAGGCGATTTGTTCGGTTTGCCAACAGCAGATCCACAAGCGTTGATGTTTGAAGAACTCGATCTGGAGTCTTTAGTAGATCCGGAAGCTATCCAAGATTTTGATGCTTTCAATGACTTCTTTGATACAGAAGAAGCTACCGATACTTCAGCCGACGAGACGACATCAAACTTTGATGACTTTTCTGTGTTCGATCTGCCTACGGCAACAGAGCATTCCGATAGCCCGGAGGTAGCAGCACAAAGCGAGCATCCCGAAATGTTGGTGATGCCAGAAGCCGCCTTTGAAGAAGATCTATTTGACCTTCAGCCGCCTGAGGCAGAGAGTGTTGCTGACAGCTCGGAGTCCTTGTTCGATACAAATGACGATGCCCTCTTTGACGACATAGAAACAGCTCCCCAAGCTGGTGCTGAAGACTTAGAAGCGCTCTTTGGCAACGAAACTTCTGAAAATACAGAGGCTCTAGACTTATCACCAGACGCAGTGAATCTTGAAGAGGATTTCTTTGCGAGTCATGCGTCTGCACAAGAGTTGGACTTCGAGCTGGAGCCAGAAGCCCTGTTCTTTGACGGGGAAACAGATGAGGTTCCCCAAGCGGCTACTGAGGACTTAGATGCCTTGTGGGATGAAGAAACCCCAGTGGATACAGATCAACTCAATGTTTCAGAGGAGAACTTATTTGAAACTGAGATAACTTCTGACTGGGAGTTAGAGTCAGCGAATGAAGAAACAGCAGACGATCTACTAGATTGGGACGCAGCAGGTGCGGGTGAGGAGGAAAATCTAGATGATTTTCTGAGTGCTGAGGCAGGTGATGCGACCGACGCTCAAGATTGGAATTTTGAGGGAGATGAAGCGGCGGCAGCACTAGGGCTGGATTGGGATATAGCTGATAACGATGCAGCTCTAGAAGACTTAGCGGTAGCAGGTCTGGGAGCATCAGCTCTTGCTGCAAATGCGCAAACGCCTGACTTTGAGGATTTAGAGGCGTTGTTGGCTGATAGTGAAGTGCTAGCAACGGAAGGCGAGCAGCTACCAATGCCAGACGCTTCTATTGGCACGAACGAACTAGACGGATTGAACGAATTCGACGATTTAGAGGCATTGTTAGGGGAGGAAACGTCTCCCGCAAGTGCCGCCTTGACAGCAGCAGACCTTGATGCATTCGATGACCTTGACGCCCTCTTAAATGAACAGATGCCTGCCGCGGCTAGTCAATCCCCAGCCTCGGTGAAAAACATGGCTGTTAAGGCAGACGCTGTAGAAGACGACTTTGGAGACCTGGAGAAACTGCTAGAGCAGGCTGAAAAGGCGATGGGTGGACCACCATCGACGCCACCCTCTCAGGGAGGACAGCAACGTCCTTTGAGCCGTGCGCGCCCTAGAGTATTTGAACAGACGATGCGGGTGCCAGTTAAACACTTGGACAGCCTCAGCAACCTGGTGGGAGAACTAGTGGTGAACCGCAACAGTTTGGAGCAAGACCAAGAACTCCTGCGGCAATTCCTAGATAATTTATCGCACCAGATATTAGCCCTTAGTGATGTGGGGTCGAGGATGCAAGATTTGTATGAGCGAAGTTTACTGGAAAGTTCTCTTTTAGCAGGTCGCCCGGGCTATCGCTCTTCATTTAACTTACTATCCTCTTCACAGAATAGTCATTCCTCAGGCGTAGAATACGATCCCTTGGAAATGGATCGGTTTACGGGATTCCATTTGCTCTCACAAGAGATGATCGAGCTAATTGTTCGGGTACGGGAGTCATCGTCTGACATTGAGCGTTTGGTGGATGAAACAGACCAAGTTGCTCGGATGCTGCGGCAGGTGACGACTCAGCTGCAAGAAGGACTGACGCGATCGCGCATGGTGCCTTTTGCTCAAACGGCTGACCGCTTGCCCCGTGCCGTGCGCGACATTTCCCAGAAGTTACGCAAAGAGGCCCAGCTACACGTTGAGGGTCGGGAAACCTTGATCGACAAAATGATTCTGGAACATCTCTCCGACCCGATGACTCACTTGATCAACAATGCCCTGACGCACGGGATTGAGGTGCCAGAGGTACGTCGAGCTGCCGGAAAGTCAGCAACAGGTAGAATCACCCTCCGGGCTTTCCACCAAGGTAACCAAACGGTTATTTCCGTTTCCGATGATGGGGCGGGTATCAATCCAGAACAAGTGAGAGCCAAAGCGATCGAGCGCAAACTGATCACCGCAGCAGAGGCGAAAACCCTGACCAATTTGGACTTGTACAACTTCCTTTTCCATCCAGGTTTTACTACCAAAGACAAAGAGGATGAGTATGCGGGGCGGGGTGTTGGCATGGATGTCGTCCTCACGAGCTTGAGTGAATGTCGCGGCACCATCCACATTGATTCCACTTTAGGGAAAGGCACGACCTTTACAATTCGCCTGCCTCTAACCTTGAGTATCTGTAAAGCGCTGTGTTGCCTGAGCGAGCGGGCACGGATTGCTTTTCCGATGGATGGGGTAGAAGATATGTTCGATCTGTCGAGCGATCGCGTTCAGATGAACTCGGAAGGTCAAACCTGCATCCAATGGCGTGACAACTTACTCCCCTTTCAACCGCTATCTGAGTTGCTCAAGTACAATCGTCAAATCAGTCGAGGCACCGTCTACGGCGGCAAACGGGAAGACGACACGATCTCGATTGTGGTGCTGCGCAGTGCAGGTAACTTCATCGCCATTCAGGTTGATCGGGTGTTAGGCGAACAGGAAATCGTGATTAAGCAACTAGAAGGACCAGCGCCAAAGCCCGTGGGGATAGCGGGTGCAACCGTCTTAGGGGATGGTCGAATTATGCCGATCGCGGATGTCTTGGAACTCATTGACCTAGCGATGGGGCGGATTCGCAAAGACGTACCCAGTGGCATCTGGTCGAACGAGGCAGCCGACGGTCAAGTCCCAGACGAGGCTCTAATGACCAAGACAGAGCCGATGGTTTTGATTGTGGATGACTCGATTACCGTGCGCGAACTCCTCTCGATGACCTTCTCTAAATCAGGTTATCGAGTCGAACAAGCCCGTGATGGTCAGGAAGCCTGGGATAAACTTCGGTCAGGTCTACCTTGCGATATCGTCTTCTGTGACATTGAAATGCCCAGAATGGATGGATTGGAATTACTGTCAAGGCTGCAAAAAGACGAAACTCTCAGCAATTTGCCAATCGCCATGCTGACCTCTAGGGGGGCTGACCGACATCGGCAAATGGCGGCGCAGCTAGGAGCGAATGGCTACTTCACTAAGCCTTATCTGGAAGAAGTGCTACTTGAGGCCGCCCAACGGATGATCAAAGGTGAGGTACTGTTTGGCAGCAACACTACCGCTTGATTTTAGTCATTGGTCATCGGTCATTGGTAAGTTTGACTAGTGACTGATGACTAATGAGCGATCGCAAAGGACGAGAAGATTTTGAGACTTCAGACCCCAACAAAAAAACGAGTTGAAAATAGCTTGGGCTTGTGCCTAATGGCATTGTGTTTTTTGGGACTCACCACCGCCTGGGAACCAGAAGCAAAAGCCAAGGATGTAGACCTGAAAGTAGGAGTTGTGCAGCGATTTGGAGCCGCCCCCACTGATCAGCTAACCTTGCAAGCCACCCAAGGCGATCGCCTAACTGTGGGCTTTTTGTCAGGCGATATGAAACCGCAAACCGTGCAAGTTGAAAGCCTGAAGTTGGAACGATCGCTGCAACCGCTACCAGCACCGACTGTAGAGGAGCGTGTCGTTCTTAGCACCCACTCGACGTTTGAAACCGCAGAGGACAGTGCCAATCAGTGGCGACAGCAAGGCATTGAGGTGGAGGTAGCGCAACCGGAGCGCTGGCAGGTTTGGGCAAAACGGGATGTTTATCAGACGCCTTTAGTGCGACGTTTACTCCTGCAAAGTCTTAAAGCTAAAGGTGATACAGTCGCTTATCTCGATACACAAGTTCTGCAACAGGTGCCACGGGTATCCTTTGTCGTCAATGGCTTTCGCTTCAGTCGGCGGGAGTTGGAAATTTCTGC
>JALYGX010000168.1 GCA_030776905.1 Cyanobacteriota bacterium
ATCGCTAAGGGTGCCGCTCCAACCAAAGCGGACATCGTGGAAATCTCGTCAATACTCGCTCTCGAGCAGGGTGAGCTACTCCGGCTGGCAATGAGTGAGTTTGGGGAGTTGCCAAAAGCTAAACCAAAGGATAAAGAGCCGAGTTGAGTCCAGTAATCAGGAGGTACTAAATGTTGCTATGAACACTCCACTCCTAGAAAAACCAGAAAGTCAGCCAACCGTGCCAAGTTGGGTAACGCTGCATGGCATCAGTTGGGAAAAGTTCAAAGTGATTTCAGCCCAGCTAGAAGACAACCAAGAAGTCAGAGTAACCTATTTAGCTGGGGTGTTAGAAATTATGTCTCCAATCGGAGATAGGCATGAGTACGTGAAAACAACGATGGGCTATCTATTAGAAGCCTACATGAGAGAAAAGGGTATCCGGTTCTACGGTCGTGGAGGCTTCACCTTAGAGCAAGAAGGATATGCTTATGGAACACCCGATGAGTCTTACTGTATCGGTAGCAATAAAGAGATACCCGACATCGTTATCGAAATCATTGTTACCAGCGGGACAATCAACAGACGGGAGTTATACAAACCTAAGAGAATCCCTGAAGTCTGGTTCTGGAAATCCGAGCAGATGAGGATATTCCGCTTGAATGAGGCGGGTGAGTATGTTGATGTCAGCCGCAGTGGCTTTTTTCCAGACCTAGACAAGACCCTGTTGCTGCGTTACATTGCACATCCTGACCAGTATGATGCAGTGAATGAATTTGTCGCCTTCCTTCGCTCTCAACAGTAAATGCGATCCGCGCAAGGCTCTTCTCGTGAGAGCTATCAGGCGAGAGTACTGTGGAACAACCAGCTAGACTGCACGCAGCCGACAGCCGCTTTCACATTATTGAGATGACGCAACTCATGGGACGCTTAATTCAATCAAGGGACAGCTAAGTGATTACATCCTCAAGAAAAACAAAAAGACCCCACGGTAAGGAGCCGGATGCCAAATTAAAAACTGCCGCTAACTATTTCTTTTGCGGCTCAGGCTGTAAACTACAAATAGTGCAAATACTAGGCAGCAAGAAGGGCTGCCCAATTGTTTCTCCGGATTAACCGGAAGTCTAACTAACTCAAACAGAAACCAGACTTAACAGGTTTCACGGGCGAGCAAGCCCTTAGGGTGTCTGAAAGCGTGAAGCGGATCTTGGCGGAGAAACTTCACTCTAACAGACAGTCTACCATCTGGTGCTGTCTTTTTATAGACTAGCAGTTTGCTGTGTCTTTGTCACAATCGTCAGGAAAAACCGCTCCCCTGAATTAGCCGCAAACCAGCACCCATAAGGGTTTGCTCCTTTTGAAAAAATGAAAGGAGACAAACGTACAAATGACAGACGCCACATTTTTTGCCAATTGCCATAATTCTGTTGAGAAATCGTCAGCCCGAAAACTGACACGAGAAGAGCGGGAACAAACTATTAAGTGGCTTCAAATCCACAGCTACCCAGCGCTACCCGTAGCACCCGCACAATCGGCTTATGAGCATCACAAAGTAGTTCAATCCAAACCAGAGCAAGGCATTTGGCAGCACTGCCCCCTCACGGCTGACATAAAGCCCATGCCGCTCTACACTGGCAAAAACCCATCTTATTTAGATCAGGATGGTGTTCCTCATTTAGTCAATCATCGCCAGTATCAGAACCGACTACCCAGAGAAAAAGAACTCAAGACTTGGTTTGCTAATCCTCTCAATGGCATCGGAACGCTCGGCGGCTGGCACGGTACAGTCTGGCTTGACTTCGACGTTAAACAGTTCCCATCTCAGATTGAGTGCGATGAACAAGCTCTCTTAATTGCAGCCAAAGTCAGAGACTCTAGTAGCTCTGAACCTTTCCTAGAGCGCTCGCACTCAGGCGGCTGGCGAATCGGCATTAAAGTTAAACAAAAACCCGACTTTACCAACTTTGCCCTAGAACCTGGTGGTCGGCACGTTGGCGAAGCTCTCTGCGAGGGGCGCTTCACTGTCTTGGCTCCTACAATTGGACCTTCGGGAAATCCCTATGAATCATTTAATCGGGTTGAGCCTCCTTTGGTTGACTCCCTAGAATCTATCGGCATCTATTCCACCAAGGCGAAAGAACCAGCGTATGCACCTACACAGTCGCCTGTAAGAAAACGGCTCCCTAGTGTTCGTGGCATTCCCGATACCATCCCTCTTGAAAAATTAGGAAACGAGCTTAGTCAGCAGATTTTCGCTGGGGCAAATCCAACAGGCGACCGCTCAGAAGCCCTCGCCACCGCCATCCAAGAATGGTACGGCTGGGAAAACTGGTGTAAGGCGTCAAGGGTTTGCTATTCAGGTAGCACCGCCGAACTGGCACATAGTGCGGGTGCGGCATTGGGGATCGCGAGCGATCGCGTTTCGAGAATTCTCAATCCTGTTCAGGCTTTTATTCCCTCACAATGTCAGCCGGCGGCGTTGATTCGGGGAGGCGATTCGAGCTGCTGGAAGAAAATTTATCGGTTGGACAGGGCAAGCTTTTCAGCCAACTGTCCCGCTCATATTAAGGATGCAATTTCGCGTGAATTCAGTGGTGCTATGAACAGAAAAGCTGGTAGTTCGTCCGTGTCCCCGTCCAACAAGAGCCAATACACTACGTATCAGGATGATGGCTCCACAGAGAAAAGCATTCGGTTCCCCCAAGACACTAGTCTTACAGATGCCCTGAGAACCCAGATTACCGATATTCTGAAAAATTCTCCCTCTCTTAACCACTCTCAACTTGAGGCATCAAAAATCCGACTCAGGTTATCCTATTCCGGGCTTCTCACTCCCGCTGAGGTTAACAAACTGTTCGATGAAGTTGCCAAAGACCTAGAACATGAAGAACTCCGAGATGAACGCCGAACAGATGTAGATAATCTCATCAAGCTAGGAGACCAGTCCTTAAACTTAAGCGACTTTCTCCCACCCGATTTGGCTCAACCGTTGAATCGCCTCTCGGAATTTATGAGCATTCGCCCAGAAGTGGGACTAACTTCTCTCTTGGTGGCTGCATCAAGTCTCTATAAGGTGGGCACCGAGTTAGCTATCAACCGTACTCAGGGGTTCACCGTTCCCCCTACCATTTTTGCTGGGTTGGTATCCGAGTCAGGACAGAAAAAATCTCCGGTTCTCAAAGCCATCGTCAAAAAGCCCCTCTCCGTTCTCCAACGGGAGAAGCGTGAGGCATTTCAAAAAGCGGTAGCTGACTATGAAGACAAGATTGCCGCCTGGGACAAGTGCAAGGGAGATGAGCGTTCTTCTAAATTTCCCGATGGCAAACCCAAAAAACCGCAACAGCGACTTTATTATTTCACCAATACCACAGGTGAGGGGATGCTCTACCAGTTTCAGGCGCATCCTGATAAAGCACTCCTGGCTCTGGTTGATGAACTGATTGGATTATTTAACTCTCAGAACAAGTACACCGGGGGACGGGGTAGCGATCGCCAAGATATCCTTTCAGCATTTGACGGGTCGGGAGCGACACTCTTGCGTGCCGAGGGGGCAAAAGCTGACCTTGATGGACTGCTGCTCAGTATCTTCGGCACGATTCAGCCAGAAGTTCTCAAGCGACTGATGAAAGATTGCTCCGATCCAGATGGCCAGTGGGCGCGATTCTTGTTTGTGCTTCAGCCCCTAGCTGCTGCCGTACTTCCTGACGAGGATAGTGGCGGGCTTGACCTGACTGAGCGGTTGCTTACCTACTACCGCCGCATTGATCAGCTTCCGGCGAGAGAATACCGACTTTCGCGTGAGGCTTACAAACGTTATAAGTCGGTTTATGACCAGCTAGAACGCTTGCGTGTTTCCCATCCCAATGCAGGGATGAGAGCCGTTTATTCCAAGATGGAAGGTTATATCGGGCGGCTAGCGCTCAACCTTCATGTTCTGTGGCAACTTTTTAGCGGCAACGAGCTACCCAATCAGGAAATCCCACTCGCGATTGTGGAACGGGCGATTGCCCTGGTGAAATTCTACATTGGGCAAGTGAGAATTATTCATAAGTCGTCCTCGGAAACGGACTTGGCTCCTCATATAGCGAAATTGATTCAGCAGTCTAAGTTACTTGAATCTATCGGCAAAGATGGATGGGTTCGCGATCGCGATTACCAACGCTCCTTCAACAAGCAGCCACGAATTGATGAAGCACGTTCCTGGATGAAAGAAGCTGAAGCGCTAGGGTTTGGCACAACGCGAGCATCGGGGCGCAATGGATTAGCTGTTGAGTACAAATGGCGTTGTGATCATGATTCCCCCACCCCACCGTCTACGCCCAAGAGTGGACTTGTCAGTATTGTCAGTGATTTGTCAGTGCCCCCACTGACAAACGAAAGTGTTGAAAATCAAGGGATTCAATCAATTGTCAGTGCTGTCAGTGTGGATCGAGTTTTTCAAGACTCAGCACCTATGCCACAATCTGTGTCGAGCTGTGATACGGCTACCCTGTTAGTAGAACAATCGACCCCACTGACAGCACTGACAAATAGCTCAAACCACTGCTCTGTGGGCGAAAACTTTGTCAGTGGCACCACTGACAAAGCGGTGACCGAGGCACTGACAATTAAGGATGACCCAGAGCCTGACCCACCAGGAGGTGTAACGTTTGTACCCGAACCGCCAACCCTATCCGAGCTTCAGGCGCTTTTGTTGGCTTGCCAATCGCTCTCGGAGCTTCGCCGTGTGCAAGCTACACATAAGGAGCAAGCTGAGGAGGCTTATCGTGCGATGTCGCTGGAGAATCAACTCCAGATTGACGGATTGACCGCGACTCGGTATAAGGAAC
>JALYGX010000169.1 GCA_030776905.1 Cyanobacteriota bacterium
CGGACTTCCAAGGAAATCCCCATTCCAGCATCTTTGACGCTGACGCGGGTATTGAGCTAAATCCCAACTTCTTCAAGGTTGTCGCTTGGTACGACAACGAGTGGGGCTATTCTAACCGCGTAATCGACCTGATGCTAGCAATGGCACAGAAAGAAGAAGGGGAAGTGGGGAATGGGAAGTAGCCAGTGGCAATAGAAGATAAGGGAAGGGAGTTATCAATCCTCCCTGTTCCCCATTCTCCATTCCCTATTCCCGTTCTGCTAATGTTTTTATTCCTCTCAAAGCTGCTGCCACTATTCCTATACCCTTTGGGATTGGCTTGCCTACTGATGCTTGTGGCGTTGGTAATGTGGTGGACGCGCCCGCGTTTAGTCCCTGTGCCAGTGGTTTTGGCATTGATTGTGTTGTTGCTGGGGAGTAATAGTTGGGTAGCTAACAGCTTAGTGCGATCGCTAGAATTGCAGCACGTCCCCAAAGGTGCATTACCAAGGGCAGAAGCGATTGTGGTTTTGGGAGGTGCAACAAAACCAGCGTTTGCACCACGACCCACTGTAGATTTAAGTGAAGAAGGCGATCGCGTCCTCTACGGTGCCCAGTTGTACCGTGAAGGAAAGGCTCCTCTCGTCATTGCTTCTGGGGGTCGCATTTCCTGGCGAGGCGGCGGGCCGTCCGAGTCAGCGGATATGGCAGAAATCCTAAAAACTTTGGGTGTCCCAAACTCGGCTATCCTGCAAGACCCTACCTCTCTCAACACTTACCAGAATGCCGTTAATGTCAAGAAAATTATCAATGAGCGAGGCATCCGTCGAGTGTTACTGGTAACCTCGGCAATGCATATGCCGCGATCGCTGCGGATTTTCCAGCGTCAGGGAATTGAAGCCATCCCCGCACCCACTGACTTTTTAGTTACACAACAAGAGCTTGAGGAACCCAACAACAGCACCCAAGCCACTATCCTCAGCCTTCTGCCAGATGCTGATCGATTAGAAATGACCACCCGCGCCCTAAAGGAATATCTCGGAACGCTGATCTATCGCCTTCGAGGCTGGCTTTGAAGCATTGAAACTTGAAAATTAAATACTATGAAGGAAGTGGGTGGAAACCGACAGAAAACTCTCTGCAATTCCCTTGTGTTTTGGAGTAGGGCGTAAACAGAGGTGATCGTTCTATTTTTTAACACCCATCCGCTTCACTTTTAACTGTTTCTCAGCCTGACGCCCTAGTCATAATGCCAGAACAATTCCGATTTATTGTCCCAGCACCTCCACCGCCAGCTGATATTTTTGCCAGTTATCAGCTAGCTCACGAGTTTTATCGGGAAACGCAGTCCAGGCAGGAGCACGAACGCTACTGCGAGTGGTATCGACTCACAGCACAACGTCACCAGCAAGAGTTACAAAAAATGCAAGGTGACATTAACCTGTTTGGTTGGTTCTGTCACCGCCAGCATCAGTAATTTGCTGCTTGGTCGTAATGTGCTGGTTTAGAGATTGATAGCGTTGCCATCTTGTAGAGACGTGATTCCGAAGCGTCTCTACAAGGTAAGGTGAGTAGGTGAAGTACCCCAGCCTGCGAGAGCTGAGGCTGGGGCTTCCAACAGCAGCTCAATTCAGGGACGGTCTTATTCGTCTTCTCCCAAGGGGAGACGCTTGCGCGAACGGAGTTTCCCGTCTCAACCGCCAATGCCACGTTAGGAACTTACATCGCTGTAAGTCCGGAACTGAATCCGGTGATGGTCTTACTCAGCGTCCACAGGCAGCCGCCCGTCTTCCACAGGCAGTAATTTTATTTGCCGCTTGGTTTTCGCGGATTGTGGCTGGAGTACCAACCAAATAATACCTATTGGTATCTTGCGCTCTTGTTTTCTGGATGCCACTAGGCTCTCCGGTGGGCGAGTTCGTTAACGCGCAAGGACTACGTCTCTTTCACACCTAGCTTCAGGTCATCAGCCCATGCCGAACCCATGTAGACCTGCTGAAGATGTTCCTATGGTAGCATAGTAGCAGAACATTGTGTACACGAAGATGAAAGAAAAGTCATTGCGATTTAGGTTGTCCGAGCGTCGCTACAATAAGCTAAGGCTATATGCGGTTAGCAAGGAAAAAACGATGACGCAACTAATTGAGGACTGGATTGATAGGCTACCCGCACAATCTGCATTGGAAGCCTCCGTACCTCCGGCTTCCCGCTAGTCATCCCCGTCTTAGCTCAAGAGCGGCTACTCGCCTCCGGCTCGATATAACCCGCTCGGCTTGAAGACGGGGATTTCCGTGTTCTCGTTAAATTCACAATTCCATGACCTCTACTCATGAGAACCTCAAATAAGTTCAAGTTCATCTTCACGGAAGTGAGCTTGAAATTTTTTGTCAAATTTGACTTGCACTGGCAGGTTGGCGCTCACGGGTCTGCCACGCCACTCTACAAGAATTCCGACCACATCGCCCTCCAGCCCTTTGACATCAAAAGGCTCATTACGGTGGGAAGGATTGTTGTAAACAATCACAGATTTACTAACGCGGACGCGATCGCCAACTTTCATAAAATGAAGCTCGTGTTCTCTCAAACAGCCTGAATTTGCCCAGGCAATCTTACTATTCTTGCACAGCAGTGTTCCTTCATCGAGTTTGATCGAGTAATCCGGTAACTGATTCACTGATTCTGTTGGAAATCAGGGATTTGCCATACCTTACTTGTTTAAAGTTGACGGGGGTGCGGCTGTTGCTGCGGGAAGGGGTGGCAATTTTGATGGGAAAAAGCGATCGCGCATCTGCTTGAACCCATCAGGATTAATTAGCCACTGAGCTGTAAATAAAGTCGCACCAGCAGCAAATAGCACCAACAATACCCCTGCGATTCCCACAACTGCCTTGAACCATTCCCCGCTTGATGGAGTTGTGGCGAGTTGGCTGGCCTCTTCGGGGACGGGTTCGCCCGACTCAAATCCCTGACTCAACCCAGAAAGTTCAGTATCAAAATTGAATGTATAGGCATTGCTTCCCAGCAGGCTTTCCCCAAGATTCAGTACGGCTGGATATAGAGGAGAAACAGCACAGTAAGTGAGGACGACAGAGCTGTTATCGTGACCGTTGTTTTCATTGGCTAGGTCAATTAAAGATCGGACAGCCGCTTCTAGAGAAAGCTTGCCACTGAATATATCTCGTGGGTAATCTGCACATAATTCCTCCATCCAGTCGTTATCGCTCAGACCATCAGAACACAGTAAGAGCAAGCCATCTTCTTCCAAGATGAAGCGTCGTACAGTCGGACGCAGTAACTCCGCATCCCGCGTTCCCACAGCTTGGGTAAGTGCCTTAGCATCAGGGCGCTGCAACGCCTGTCGATACAGACTGCGACCCATCCGTACCTCTCGTGTTGCTACATCATCATCCACCGTCAACTGCTGGCAGTATCGGGGCGTTATCCAGTAGGCACGGCTATCTCCCACACTGGCAATGTAGAGTTCGTGAGCATTGCCCTGACCATCTGGCATTTTCACAATCTGCGGTAGTTGCAGTGCCATTGTCAAAGTCGTTGCCATGCGACGGCGGGACTGTCGGTCTTGTTCATCATTGCGCGAAGCAATCAAGTTATTGGCTACCCGGATAATTGCCGATAAATGTTGGCATACCAGTTCCGGCGGCATGATTTCTGGGTCTTGTGCCAACTCTGCCAATAGTGCCCGCACCTGAAGCTTGATGGACTGCACCGCCAGTTGGCTGGCAACTTCCCCGCCCTCATGTCCCCCAATGCCATCACAGACAACAGACAGATGGGGAATTAAGGGGTCGCGAGGTTCGCTGAGGTCTGTAGGCAGGTCAGAAAGGGTGGGATAGCAGCTATCTTCGTTGTGGTGGTGTCGTGGCCCAGTATCCGTAGCACCAGCAACCTGTAAGCGTAGAGGCTGTCGAGAAGCTTGTTCCAGCAACAGTTGATTGAGTTGAGAGGCGATCGCCTTTAGTGACGGGTACTCTGTTTGCAGTTGTTGAGCAATCTCTTCCAACTGAGATGCCACAGACACTGATGCCTTGCGACACCAAGACTCCCAGCACACTCCTAGTTGTTGGAGACTGGCTTGCATGGGTAATGTAACGACTAGGGTACTGACGCTTGAAGATGTTTCTGCTTCCCGTGCGTCTGATGCACTCGTCCCATTACCAGTAGACGCGGTAGCCAGTTCGCGATCGTTTTCGTTAACCGCATCTGTATACAGTTCCCGCAATCGTACCCGCCACCCTTCAACCCGAAGATTGTCGGGAACCAGGAGACTAGAAGCTACACCAAGTTCCTCTAGGGGTGTCCACAGTTCCAATATCTGCCAGAGCCAATAAACCTGACGTACCGCTGATGCTGTTGTCCACATTGACAGCATTGAGGGATACAGTTCGCCGCTAGCATCTATCGGTACATTTTCCAGTAAAGTGACCGCCGACTCTGCCAACTGACACACGCCATAAACCTCCGGCACATGAAAGCGGTGCGGATACAAGCGTAGGTAAGGGAGGATATTGTCACCAAGTTGCTGAGGCATTTCTGGTGGCAGTTCCGGATGCATATCCTGCCAAATTTGCGGAGCAACAACCTGGTATCTGTCTGTGACTTGTTCCCCAACGGGAATGTACCTGGCAGCTGCACCAGTTGCCCAAAGATAGCGATTCATCGGCGGCTTGGAACTGCTCATAATGTAAAAAACAGCTTAAAAACAAATACTAAGTTAATTGAGCGGTCAAATTTTACAAGCCTAGAACAAATTGGATTCAGCCGCTACGAGTTTTTTAACATTTTCTCGCGATGTACGGTAGCAGCGCCTGCGGAGTGGAGAACGAACTACTAGTTTGGGATTGCTTACCTTATCCCTTGCCCCATAGAATTAAACCAATCAGGAGTTAAATACATTAACCAGGCTAAGTCGTAAGAAGAACCATGACTAATCGCCCCATTATCCTTGGCATAGTCGGTGATAGCGCCGCCGGAAAAACAACACTGACCAGAGGAATTGCTCAAGTATTGGGAGAAGATGATGTCACGGTCATCTGTACGGATGATTACCACCGCTACGATCGCAAACAGCGGGCTGAAATGGGGATTTCTGCACTGCACCCTGATTGCAACTACCTCGATATCATTCAGCAGCACCTGAATTTGCTACGTACCGGACAACCAATCCTGAAGCCAATTTACAACCACAGCACTGGCTCATTTGAAGCGCCGGAGTATATTAAGCCCAGCAAATTTGTAATCGTTGAGGGGTTACTCGGTTATGCCAGCCGAGGGGCACGCGATTGCTACGATGTCAAAGTCTATTTGGCTCCACCAGAATCGCTACGCACTCACTGGAAAGTCAAGCGCGATACTCGCAAGCGTGGCTATACCGAGGAAGAAGTTCTCGCACAACTAAGAAAGCGCGAATCTGATTCAGAGGAATTTATCCGTCCCCAGCGCAAGTGGTCAGATATCGTCGTCAGTTTCTACCCGCCAGACGACACATCTGAGCAGAGCGATTTACTGCTTAATGTCCATCTGGTACTCAGACCAACCATACCGCACCCAGACTTTACCAGAATCCTCAATCCTGGCAAATCTCACCTTAGTTCAGCCATCCGCCTAGAACTCGACCGGGATATGGGTAAACCTGTCGATGTTCTAGAAATCGATGGTCATGCTACTAGCGAACAGGTGAAGGAACTAGAGCGAATACTTTGTAACGAGATACCTTACTTGGGGAGCTTTTGTAGTCTGGGAGGCAATCAGGACATTGGTAAGGTTACTGGCACAACTGGGGAAATACTTCAGAGTTATCCGCTTGCCCTCACACAACTACTCATTACCTATCACATGCTCAAAGCTGCCAATCTCTATCACTCAGATCAACCCGTCCCCAGTTTGTAGTGTCTGCCGAACAGGTTGGGACTCAATCGTGACCTAGATGTAAATTTCAAGACTCAAAACGGGATTACTAAAAATAACATCCTTGAGTCTTTATGAACGGGCATCTATGACTTATAGCCTGAGAATTGCCGATATCCCAGCAAGTGAACGTCCTCGCGAGCGATTACTGGCTCATGGAGCTAAAACTCTGACAACAGCGGAGCTAATCGCCATTTTGTTAGGCACGGGTCAAGGGAAAGGAAAGCTTTCAGCCGTGGGTTTGGGACAATACATTTTGCAGCAATTCAGCGAAAACCAGCGCGACCCGATGGCAGTATTACGGGATATCAACCATCAGGAGTTAATCAATATTCATGGCGTGGGACCAGCAAAGGCAACCACAATTTTGGCAGCCGTTGAATTGGGAAAACGCGCTTTCTTGTCTCGACCCACACCCCTTACAGTGATAGATGATCCCGTAACGGCGGTAGCTACCTTGAGTCATGACTTGATGTGGCAAAACAAGGAGCGATTAGCAATTTTGCTGCTGGATGCGAAGAATCAGTTGCTAGGCACTAAAATATTGACAATTGGCACAGCAACCGAAACCTTGGCGCATCCAGGTGAGATTTTCCGAGAGGTGCTTCGCCAGGGAGCAACACGAGTGATTATTGCTCACAATCATCCAACTGGACTTGTTGAACCCAGCCAAGAAGACATTGCCCTAACCGAACGGCTATTGCAAGGAGCCAGCCTCCTCAGCATTCCTCTACTGGATCATTTAATTTTGGGTAATGGCAATCACCAGAGTCTGCGTATCATGATGCCGACATTATGGGCTACCTATCCGCAAGGGGCTTAAGGCTATTTGCTCTAGTCATTGGATCGCGATCGCCAGCATCGGATGAAGAGGTGGGTTAGAGTACGCTACACCCTTGCTTTCTCCAAGCCGCTTCAATGTGTTTTGGTTGGATTCAGGAGTCTGTCGATCGCATCCCTAATTTTGATCACCTCTCCCAGGCTTGGGGCAACTCCCACACTTTTTTCCCGTCTCCATGCGGAATTGAGCGATCGCAAAGTGAAGTAGCTTGATGTAGCACCATTACCCTAAATGATTCCTTCCGCACTTCAAGAGTATTGGTTGCTATAGGCAACCCCCAATCACGCTTTGTTGTCATGCCACCTAAAAAAGAAAACGATGGATGTGGATGTGCAAGTGTTCCAATTTCATTGATCATAGTTTTGTTAGGTGTTGGTTATTGGGGCTTTAGGCATCTAGATAATCTAGGTATCAGCAAATTTTTGTCTAATTTGAATCCTACACTTAGCCAGCGCTTACCTATTGCAAATTCTCCGTCGGAGCAAGTTAGTCCGACTAAGACACCAACAACCAATCCACAAGTTCTACCATTACCCGTAACCCCCAAGAAATTACCATCAACTCAAACTCCTTGGGAGAAAAAGGAAATAAGGGGAATTTATTTAAGTCGGTATCAAATAACTAATAATGCTAACGAACAAACGATTCGCGAACGAGTTCGTTATTATCGTGCTCAAGGAATAAATACAATTATTCATGGCGTGTGGGGTAATGGTTGCACGATGTATAACAGCGATGTCATGCAGCAAACATTCGGATACAAAAGTTGCCCCAATCAATTTCAAGATCAATGGTTAGATTGGCTGATTGATGAGGCGCACAAGCAGGGAATGCAAGTTCACGCCTACTTTGAAAAAGGGATTAAAATCGATAAAAATAGCCCAATCTTTGATGAGGCAATTTCTAAACGATGGATTGTGCCTGGGGTCGATAAAACCTACGCTGGCATCGACCATTATGTACTGGATGTGGAGATTCCAGAAATTGCTAATTTATTCAAGAAGATATCAGTAGAGTTTGTCCAAAAGTATCCAACGATTGATGCAGTTCAGTGGGATGATTACCTAGGTTATCATGCTGACTTACCCGGAAAAGTTGATCGCACGACCAAATTGACTAATTTTGTGCAACAAATGAGGGCTGATATAAAGAAAGCTAACCCGAAGGTTAGTTTTGACCTTTGCCATCATAATCCTTATTGGGGTAAACGTTATTTTGCGGCTGATTGGCAAAATTGGAATGTTGATAGAGTTTTCATTCAAACTTACAACGATGCTAATTTTAACCAAGAGCTAGATTATGCAAAAAATTATGCTGGAGTTGCAATTTCAGATCAGCAATTATATCGCTTAAAAGAACTGATTAATAACACTAAAATCAAGAGTGTTTTAGTGTTTCCCTCGTCTGGAAAACCAGAAGAGACTGCTGCTTCTCTCAAAAAGTTTACCCCAATGAGTAACTAGGGGATGCTGAACACTATCCCAACAAATTGGTGTATACAACCTTTGTATGTGAAGGTTTGAGGCTTTTGTTCCGTACCCATTTTGTACCAAGTTGAAGAATTTTTGGGTACAGCAAGGGCAGTTTAGGCAAGGCGAGTGCTTGCGATCGCGAGTACGGGGAATGGATGGAGGGGTGGGTTAGGCTGAGGTAATGATGAGGCAATAGGCTGGCATTAGATGGCGAATGAGAAGCATCTTGAAATACTCAAGCAGGGAGTGGAGGTTTGGAATGAGTGGCGAGAGAACAACCCTGAGATAGAACCAGATCTTAGTAATGAAGATTTGAGAAATGCTGATTTAAGCGGAGCGAACTTTAGCAATACAAATCTAAGTGATGCATATCTTAGACAGGCAGACCTAAGTAATGCAAATTTTGAGGAGGCAGATCTCAGCAGTGCAGATTTTTTGGGTGCAGATATTAGTGGGGCTAATTTCCTTGGTGCAGATCTTAGTTATGCCTGTTTCAAAGGTGCGTACCTAAAAGGAGCCAACCTTTGTCGAATAGATTTAACTACAGTAGACCTTTCTGAAGCCTATGCTGTCAGGAATGAAGACTCTGATGAGTTATACATTATTAGAGTAGACCTGAGCGAAGCAAATCTAAGTGAGGTAAATCTAAGTGAAGTAAATCTAAGTGAAGTAAATCTTACCCACGCTCTCCTGAGTGAAGCAAATCTTACTAAGGTCATCCTTCAAGATGCAACCCTCACTGAAGCTAACCTTGAAAAAGCTAATTTAGAAGGAGCTAACCTTAGTGGAGCAGATCTCAGCAGAGCAAATCTTCGTGATGCATACCTCCGTGAAGCCAAACTTAGCTCAAATTCTAAACACGATACAAAGCTTGTAGGGGCTAATCTTAGTGAAACAACTCTTAATAGTGCAAAACTTGTGGGAGTCAATCTTACGGGAGCAAATCTAAGTAAATCGTATCTTATTGAAGCAAACTTTAACGGTGCAGAACTGGTAGGAATAAACCTAAGAGAAGCATTTATCTCTAGAGCCGACTTTTCCTGGCTAACATAAGTGGGACAGACCTCAGTAGGGTAAACTTCAGTGGTACAGATTTTACTGAAGCAATCCTCAGTGGCACAAATCTCCGTGAAGCAAACCTTGATGGAGCGAATCTTAGAAACGCAAACCTCAACAGAGCTAACCTGTTCAAAGCAACTCTAATCCAATGCCGTCTACATCAAACAAATTTAAGTGAAGCTTGCCTGACGGGAGCCTGTATAGAAGATTGGAGCATTAACTCAGCTACAAATCTCGATCATGTGATTTGTGACTATGTTTATCTAAAAAAGGGTCAACGGGAGCGTCGTCCCCACAACAGAACTTTTGCACTTGGAGAGTTTACAAAGCTATCCCAACAGGTTTTAGAAACCGTTGATATAGTCTTTCTCGACGGTATTGAGTGGAAAGCCTTTTTAGTCACCTTCTTAGAGCTAAAGGCTCAAAGTGGAAGTGATGAGATATCCATTCAATCCTTTGAGAATAGAAGTGGAGCATTCATCGTTCGGATAAATGTTCCACCTGATGTTGACAAGGCATATGTTGAGAGATTTATAGAAGAGAAATATCAACTTGCTCTCAAGGCTAAAGATGAAGAGATATTGTCTTTACGTGAAGAAATAGCATATAAGCGCCGGGAAAACACAAATCTAATAGGAATTATTGGAACAATGGCTGACAAAGAAAATTATAAGAATTATTTTCATCAACCCCAAATTGGTAACTTTATTGATACAGCTCAGAGTGGCAGTCGTCAGCAATCTATTAACAATCAGCACAACTACGCAGCAGAACAAAAGCAAACGCTAGCAGAATCAGTATCAGAGATTCAACAACTGCTGAAGCAGCTAGAGCAGACTCATCCTAGTGCAGCTGAGGCTCAACAGATTGAACACATTAATAACGAAACCACTCCTAACTTCAAGCGTCGTGCTGCTAGTGCATTGCAAGCGTTTGGTGAAACAGCAATTGATGAGTTTGTCTTGGAAAATAAGTGGCTCAAGGTTATAAAAGAGACTGTCAAACGCTGGATGAAACCGGAGTAAGCCAGCAACGTGCGCACAGCAACAGTCCTGCCCTAGCCAGCGGTTGTGGGCAGTTGTCGGGCGATCGCGTCAAAGGTGGCACAACAGGGGCTGTAAGTCAGCATAGTAGACAGTTATCAGCAGGCTTGAGAAAAGCTAAGATGGTGAACGCTCAAACCAAGTAATAGACTCCAGATGTCAGCAGCGGTCAGAATCCAGCCAAATGACTTCAGCGTTCAATACCCGAAAACTCGATGGCGAGTCGTCTTTGTTGAACATTCCTCTGGCAAGTTCTACTTTCGCTTCAGCTCGCAAGAGTTTTGGTTTGAGCCTCGCGATCGCTATCGCTATCCCAGCCACGATGCTGCAAAACGAGCTGCCTTCTGCTTCCTGGAACTGATGAAGCGACTAGAGCGATCGCGTATGAAACTAAATATTCTATCTAAGATAGGCATCCTCAAGTTTCCCCAAGAAACGTAGCCAAAGCCTGTGTATGCTTACGCAGGCTGGCATTAGCCGCCTATACTGGCGTTGGCGTGTTCATCAGCTACAGATCAAGCAGCCGCCTATCAAAAGAAAGGGCAGACCGAGGAATAGCCCAAGCCCTGGAATTAGAATGGTAGGAATGCTGCCGAGTAATATAAATACCAATCCTGCAAGAACGCGCAACGGCTTGGTTAAACACCAAATAAATTTCAGCATGGTATCGCCTCTAAAATATTCCACAGCAGGTGTGGGGAAATTACTAGCATCTTAGAATTCTCTTGATATCTGTCTCATCTCTCCATTTAGGTAAATCCGCCAGCAACCACCAGCAAAAGCCCGCTACCGCTTGCGATCGCAATGACAAAAGCCGCTACCTTATGCTAAATTAAGAAGCCTTGGGCGATTGGCACAGTGGTAGCGCGCTTCCTTCACACGGAAGAGGTCACTGGTTCGAAACCAGTATCGCCCATTGTTGTACTGTGACTAATTAATTGTCGTCGGTGACAGGTTGATGTCGTTAAGACGAATTACGTGTCGCTGCGACAAAGTGGTGACGCTTGTACATTTGCAAATTAAATGTCGCGAGTTGCCGATTAATGTGGTTTTTGGCAAATTCGTGTCGCATCTTACCCTATCAGTCAGATTCAGTTTGGCGATCGCTTGACGGGAACCACCACTTTTAACTGCACCCGTTGGTAGCATAGCACTCACCCTAAAGAATGAAAAAATGAGATAAGTACAGTGGGATAAAAACATTGACACTCCCACCGCTAAAGCGAGTGGGATTCTTGGTTCACAGACTCGCCGTTAGACAGCAGGATTGCTCCAACTGCCCAAGAGGGCAAATCTCCCCAAGCGTAGGTTCCCGTGTGCCCCACGGTACTGAGTGCTAGTTTTAGGATATTGATGGCTGCGTTCACATCTCTATCTTCTACGAATCCGCAATGTGGACACACATGAGTTCTAGTTGATAGGGATTTCTTTACTTTCTGCCCACAACTAGAGCAATTCTGACTCGTATTGTGAGGAGGCACAGCAATAGTTTGCTTTCCATACTTAAAGCCAAAATACTCCAGCCACTGACGGAATGTTGACCATCCAGCATCACTGATAGATTTAGCCAGGTGTCGATTTCTCACCAGCCCTTGAACATTTAAGTCTTCATAGGCTATCAGGTCATTAGACTGAATCACGGAGTATGCAACTCGTTTGCAATACTCTTTTCGCTGCCTACTTACTCTTAAGTGTTTTCGAGCATATCGACTTCTAGCTTTGTGGTAATTTTTAGACTGTGGCTTTGCACTCTTCTTGAACTTCTTGGATTTTTTGCAATTCGCTCGATTAAGTTGACGCTCTGACTTTCTATAGAACTGAGGAGACTCAATTGTATTTCCATCGCTATCCGCTAGAAAATATTTAAGTCCTAAGTCTAATCCAACTATATGTCTGGTAGGTTCTGTTTCTACCCGTACTTTGACATCAATGGCAAACTGGGCATAGTATCCATCAGCCCTACGGACTAACCGAACTCGCTTAATCTGCTTGATGTCGTAGTAGTTGAGGTCATAGGTTCCCTTAAGAGTGAGAGTTCCTATTCCTTTTTTATCGTTGAATGAGATAGCTTTCCTATTTTGAGAAAGCTTCCAACCAGAGGTCTTATACTCAACTGAGCGACAATTCTTCTTGAATTTCGGGTATCCTTTTCTACCCTTAATCTTCCTTTTGCAATTGTCGTAGAACCGAGCAATCGCACTCCAAGCTCGTGCTGCCGCAGACTGTCTAGCCATTGAATTGAGTTCGTCGGCAAAGGAAAATTCTGCTGCCAGTACAGCGCAATATTTATTGAGGTCATATCTACCTACCTTTTCGTTATCCATCCAGAATCTCAAACACTTGTTCTGAATGAATTGACTGGTACGAATAGCCTCATCTATTGCTAATAACTGAGCGTCTTTCCCTTTCACTTTGAACTCGTAAATTATCATGGCTCGATCTAACCACCACATCATTATGTTATCTCGCTTGACATAACGATGCGGGTTAAGTTTTATGTCTTCGCTGTCAAATCTATTGGTCATCTCCGTGCCTCCGATGACCCGCCTTATATCCCACTTCTAAAGAAGTGGGATATAAGGCGTTTTCTATAATATGCAAGGATTCCCATCGAGACAAGCGTGTAGCTGGCACCTAATCAATAAAAGCCCCTGCTTATCTGGCGTCGTGAGTATCAACCGCAGACTTATCCGGATGACCCAGTAACAGCTCCGTATAAATTGATAATTGCGACCTTTTACAGGAGTCGCTAAACTCTGTGTAAAAAATTAACAGCTATCAGTCAGATAGGAAAAAAAGTGCTGCGTAATTGAGATTCTT
>JALYGX010000170.1 GCA_030776905.1 Cyanobacteriota bacterium
TTCTAGTTCTGTTGTCACCCCGTCAGGGCTCAAGGTTTAATTACTCAATTTTCTGTAAAAACCCCTTCGGCAGAGACGCCGATTGGCAATCTTTCAGGAGGAAATGTACAGCGTGCGGTACTGGCACGGGAACTGCACAGCGATCGCATTAATCTCCTGATTGCCGCTAATCCCTGCTTTGGGCTTGATTTCAATGCCCTAGAGTTCATTCATGGTCAGATTGTGGAGGCACGGAACCGAGGTGTGGCAGTGCTACTGGTAAGCGAAGATTTGGATGAACTGCTGAAACTGTCCGATCGCATTTTAGTAATCAGTGAAGGCAAGTTTACTTATGAAAGTGCGACCAGAGATGCCGACTTTGCCACCATTGGTCGCAGCATGGCGGGACATTAAATACTTAGTCATTCGTCCTTTGTCCTTTGCGAATAACCAATAACCAATGACCAATGACAACCAAGTTTTAATCCTTAAAGATCTTCTCAACATCGCTCTTAAACAAGACGACTTATCGTGGGAACCCTTTCGTCCTGGTGTTGAGATTTACCGATTTTACAAGGATGGTGAAAGTGGGTCGGCAGCGGCACTATTACGTTACCAGCCGGGGGCTAGCGTACCTAGACACGAGCATCTCGGCTTTGAACATATCTTCGTTTTATCGGGTTCGCAAACCGACCATAATGGCGAACATAAAGCGGGAACCCTCGTGATTAATCCACCAGGTACTAACCACAGCGTCATCAGCCAAGCTGGCTGTATCGTTCTCGCGATTTGGGAAAAGCCTGTCTTGCTAGTAGAAGACACAATTCAGGATTCAAAAGTCACACTTTCTACTTCTGATTTTTGAGTTCTACTCCTTTATTCCTACTCCTCATTCCTAAGTCTTGAAATGGTCTTAATTTCTGCCAAACCCTATGATTACGAACTTCCATCCCCCCAGCGTTTGGGGGAGACTCAAGGGGGTATAGCGCTACTAATAATCGATATGCAGCGAGATTTTTTAGAAGAAGGGGGTTTTGGGGATGCTTTGGGTAATGATGTCAGCCGACTTCAGGCAATTGTCCCAACGGTGAAGCAGCTACTAGAGGCATTTCGCGCTCAAAATCTTCCCATCTTCCAAACTATTGAATGTCATAAACCCGACCTATCCGATTGTCCGGCATCAAAGCTGCATCGGGGCAAAGGTGAGTTAAAAATTGGTGATACTGGCCCAATGGGACGAATTTTAATTATGGGTGAACCGGGAAATGCCATTATTCCAGAACTTGAACCTCTTCCTGGCGAAATCGTTATCCCGAAACCTGGAAAGGGAGCGTTCTACAATACCAACCTAGAATCCTTACTGCAAGAGCAAAACATTACTCATTTGATTGTGACTGGAGTAACCACTGAAGTTTGTGTTCAGACTACGATGCGAGAGGCGAACGATCGCGGTTATGAGTGCTTGTTAGTTGAGGATGCAACGGAGAGCTATTTTCCAGAGTTTAAACAATCCACGTTGGAAATGATTCGCGCTCAAGGAGGCATAGTCGGCTGGACGGCAACGGCTGAGGCAGTTTTACAGGGTTTGGCACAATTGCAAAGTTCCTGACAACCTGTTTCGTGAAGCGAAGTCCTCAAGTGTGGATTAACACCCAATTTGAACTCAATGAATAGTGACCCAAATCAATCCTTCTATCAACCTTGCAGACATAGCACTTAGGCTTGCTTCTCCCATCAGACTCTCGTAACAATGGATTGTAGGTATCCGCCTGCTTTCCTTCCCTTGTTCTTCAAAAGTCCCGATGAGTGAAAGGCTTGGCATTCTCACCGACATAATTGGCGGCAATATGACCGTTACCCGTAACTTTATATTTGTAAGTTACCAGTCCTTCTAGCCCAACTGGACCACGGGGCGGCATTTTTTGAGTGCTGATTCCTACCTCTGCCCCAAAGCCATAGCGGAAGCCATCGGCAAAGCGGGTGGAACAATTGTGGAAGACATTGGCAGAATCAACTTGAGCGAGAAAGGTGTCGGCAATTACTTGGTCTTCAGTGACAATGGCATCTGTATGCCTAGAACCGTAAGTGTTGATATGGTTAATGGCGTCTTCTAGAGAGTCTACAACTTTAATCGAGAGAATTAAATCGCTGTATTCGGTAGACCAATCGGCTTCTGTCGCTGCTGCCATATCCACAATGGCACGGGTTTGCTCATCGCCTCGCAGTTCTACATGGCGTTTTTGCAAAGCTGCCGTCGCTAAGGGTAAGAAGGTTGGCGCAATTGAGGAGTCAATGAGTAGAGTTTCAATGGCATTGCAGACGGCTGGGTATTGAGTTTTTGCATCTACTGTAATGTCTACTGCCTTCTGGATATCAGCGGCTTGATCAATATAGAGATGACAAATTCCATCAGCATGACCTAATATCGGAATCCGTGTATTTTCCTGCACGAACCGCACGAAGGAATTAGAACCTCTGGGAATAATCAAATCAATGTATTCATCGAGCTGCAATAGCGCGATCGTTTCCTCTCTAGTAGTTAATAACTGAACTGCCGCTGGGTCGATTGCTGTTGCCGATAACGCCTGATGAATCACCTTGACCAAGGTTTCACAAGAGCGTATCGCTTCTTTGCCACCTTTGAGGATGACGCCGTTACCTGATTTGATGGCTAAGCTGGTAATTTGAATTAAAGCATCGGGACGCGCTTCAAAGATGATGCCCACAACCCCTACCGGGCAGGTGATACGCTTCAGGATTAATCCTTCATCCAGTTCACGATGCATTTGTACTGTGCCGACTGGATCGTTGAGCTTTTTAACATCTCGCACGCCGTCAATCGCCGCTTTTAGTTTCGTCGCATCCAACTTCAGGCGATTATACAGAGGTTTGGGAATGCCATCTGCCTCAGCCGCTTGGCAGTCGGCAGCATTTGCCTCCAAGATTTCCGGTCTAGCCGCCTCTATTGCTTGAGCGATCGCTTCTATCGCCTGATTCCTCGCCTCGGTTGGTAGCACCGCCAACTGCCGTGCGGCTTGACGAGTGGCTTGAGCGATCGCACTTAAGGGAAGAGATGCAACTTGAGAAGCTGTCATGGTTGTGGAGCAAATACCGACACGTAATCCTTTATTATATCAACCTATCGTCAGCCACCCACTAGTTATATCTAACAGTTTTACTCAACGTCCCGTTGTGGCATGAAGCGCACGAAACAAAACTTGTTAAATTTGTAACATGGCTAACTCGCGTCTACAAAAACTGCTGGCTTACCTACGTCCTCACTGGCGGCAGACATCTTTAGGTATTTTCTCTCTACTGATTGTTAATGCCATTGGCGTTTACATCCCCCTATTAATCAGGGATAGCATTGACGAACTGCGTTCAGCGTTTAACTTTGATGAAATCTGGCGCTTTGTGTTGCTTATCCTGATTCTCGCCAGCGTGATGTGGGCGATTCGGATGGCATCGCGCATCCTGCTATTTGGTTTGGGGCGTCAGGTGGAATTTGACCTGAAGCAAAAGATTTTTCAGCATCTGCTGAGGCTAGAGCCAGCTTATTTTGCGACGAACACATCAGGGGATTTGATTAACCGAGCTACTAGTGATGTCGATAATATTCGCCGTCTGGTAGGGTTTGCGATTTTGAGTCTGGCAAATACAGTATTTGCCTACGCCTTGACACTACCCGTGATGATGTCGATTAGCTTGCCGCTGACTCTATTTGCGATCGCACCTTATCCCTTTATGTTGATTACCGTGCAGCTTTTTAGTGAAAAGCTGCGCCTTCAACAGCAGAACGTACAGGAAGAACTCTCGAACCTGAGCGAGCTAATTCAGGAAGATATGAGCGGGATGTCCTTGATTAAGATTTACGCTCAGGAGGAAAACGAGCGCCGTGCCTTTCGACAGCTTAACAATCAACTGTTGAAGGCAAATCTCGATCTGGCAAGAACGCGGAACGTTTTATTTCCCGCCATCGAAGCTCTCGCCTATATCAGCTTATTGGTGTTGCTGTGGCTGGGTTCTGGGTCAATTGCTAGTGGTGCGATTAGTATTGGTGATTTCGTGGCACTACTGCTCTACGCAGAGCGTCTAGTTTTCCCCACCGCACTTTTGGGTTTTACGATTACGGCTTATCAACGGGGTGAAGTTAGCATTGACCGCATCGAGTCGATTCTGATGGTCAACCCTCAAATTGAAGATGCTGCTGATGCTAGCACTTTGCCCACGCCAGTCAAAGGTCAGCTAACCGCGCAAAACTTGAGTTACAACTACCCTGGTGCGAAAACTCCTGCCCTCCAAAATCTTAGCTTTACCATTAATGCTGGAGAAACGGTGGCAATTGTGGGTGCGATTGGCTCCGGTAAATCAACACTTGCCAATGTCTTACCCCGACTGCTAAATATTGAGCCTAATCAGCTATTTTTGGATGGGATTGATATCACGAAGGCGCAATTGCAAGATTTGCGAAATGCGATCGCCTATGTTCCCCAAGATAGCTTCCTCTTCAGTACCAGCATTAAAAATAACATCCGCTACGGCAATCCTGTAATCGAAGAGTCAGAGGTCGAACACGCTGCCAAGCAAGCACAAATCCACTCAGAAATTCTCAATTTTCCCCAGCAGTACGAAACCCTTGTGGGAGAGCGAGGGATTACCCTGTCTGGAGGTCAGCGACAGCGTACATCGCTAGCAAGAGCACTGCTCATGGAGGCTCCGATTCTCATTTTAGATGACGCCCTTTCTAGCGTTGATAATCAGACAGCTACCCAAATCCTGGAAAATCTCTCCCAAGGCGTCCAGCGCAAAACAGTGATTTTTATCTCTCACCAACTCTCTGCTGCTGCAACCGCTGACCGGATATTTGTGATGGAGACGGGTCAAATTGTTCAAGCTGGGACTCACAGCGAACTCCTACAGCAGTCTGGTCTTTATCGATCGCTTTGGAAGCAGCATCATCTAGAGGAATTACTACGGTAATTATCCCGATTAATTATTCAAACACTACATCTTCATAAAGCGCATCTAGCGTTCCCTCAAAACCGATACTATCGAGCCGAAATGATGTCTGTTCCGGTGTGTAGAACTGCAAAACCCACAGCCCTTGATCATTGCGTCGGAAGCATTCGACTCGCTGCCGCTTGATGTTAATTAAGACGTACTCGCGCAGGCTCTCTAGGTTCTGGTAATCGGCAAACTTGTCCCCTCGGTCGAAGGCTTCGGTAGAGTCAGATAAAACTTCGACGATAAGAGTAGGAAAGCGCTTATAAGTAGGGGTTTCTAGGTCGCGCTCATCGCAGGTGACTAGAACATCGGGATAATAGAACCGATTGAGGGCTTCAATTCGCGCTTTCATGTCCGAGATGTAAACGCGACAGCCAGAACCTCGGACATGGCTACGGAGTAGGGCAAACAGGTTTCCGGCAATGGTGACATGGGGGTCGCTTGCCCCAGCCATCCCATAGATTTGTCCGTCAATGTATTCATGTTTGACAGGACTTTGCGCCTCCATCTGGAGGTATTCTTCAGGTGTGAGGTGAGACGGTTGGGGAGAGGCAATCATCAGAAAAAATGGGTTTGAAACCCCGTCCTAGAAGGACGGATCTACATGAAATATACGCTAAAATCAACCAGGTCACTGACCCACCCGGACAACTTTCTTAAGCACTCCTCAATGAACCATCCGAGGCGTTGAGCGCTTACGAGCGAGACGTTCAATCCCTAGAAGCCGCATTGGGTGTTTGGGGCAGGCACAAAGTGTGCAAATTGCGCTATAGCTGAAAGGTTAGCTGACTGCTGTAGACTATTGCGTAGCCCAACGTGAATTTCCTCAACTAAGCGTGCAAGACCGACTCAACTCTGAACCTTCCAGACAGCCTCAGCAATTGCCGAATCAGCGGTGGCAAATCGCACCGTCACAAACCCTACAAGCTGCCCAACTCGCACAAGCGACAGGACTATCACCGCTCTTGGGTCAGGTGTTGATTAACCGGGAGATCGAGACACCGGAACAGGCACAACTGTACTTATATCCGGAATCTCAGGTGATGCCTGCACCGATGGATGAATTTCCCGACTTGGCAATTAGTGTGGAGATGCTCAAAGAAGCGATCGCTAATGATGAGAAAATCGCCATCTGTGGGGACTATGACGCTGACGGCATGACCAGCACAGCTTTGTTACTGAGGGCATTGCGCTGGTTAGGGGCTGATGTAGACTACGCCATCCCCAGCCGCATGAAAGACGGCTACGGCATCAATACGCGAATTGTTGAGGAGTTTGCCGAAGAAGGCGTGGCGCTGATTTTAACGGTGGATAATGGGATTTCTGCCCATGACGCGATCGCTAGAGTTTTGGAACTGGGAATGATGGTGATTATTACTGACCACCATGACTTACCCCCCGAACTACCAGCCGCTGATGCCATCCTCAACCCCAAACTCATACCCGAATCCTCACCGTACCGAGGTCTTGCTGGTGTGGGAGTGGCTTATATTTTAGCCGTTACTCTCGCTCAAGAACTGGGCAAGCTTCAGGGTTTGACTTCTCAGTTGTTAGAGTTATTTACTCTAGGAACCATTGCCGATTTAGCGCCGCTAACGGGTATCAATCGACGCTGGTTGAAGCGAGGCTTACGATTGTTGCCTCAGTCTGAACTGGCAGGTGTGCAGGCATTAATTCAGTTGGCTGGAGTGAGCGAAGACCAAAAAGCGATGAAGCCAGAGGATATTGGCTTTAAGCTGGGACCGAGAATTAATGCGATTGGTCGCTTATCAGACCCCCAGATTGTCATTGAACTGCTGACCACAACTGACAAAGGTGTCGCGCTGGAACGGGCGATGCAGTGCGAACAAATTAACCAGAAGCGTCAGCAACTGTGCGAGCAAATTGAACGAGAAGCGATCGCCTTCATCGAGCAAAATCAGCTAGATTTGCAACAACAGCGCGTCTTGGTTATCGTTCAACCCGAATGGCATCACGGCGTCATCGGTATTGTTGCCTCCCGATTAGTGGAACGCTACGGCGTCCCCGTTTTCATCGGTACTTATGAAGAGGAAGACCAAAATCACGTCCGAGGGTCGGCGCGAGGCATTCCCGAATTTCATGTCTTTGAGGCGTTGCAGTTCTGTAAGGATTTATTAGGAAAATTTGGCGGGCACAAAGCGGCTGGCGGCTTTTCCTTACCCGCCAAGAATTTGGAAGCGTTTCGAGCCTCCCTTAGCGGCTTTGCTCATCAGTGCTTGCAACCCGAACACCTCAAGCCACTCATTGCCATCGATGCTCAAACCGATTTAACCCAAATTAACTCTCACCTCTATCGTCAAATTGATGCACTCCATCCCTGCGGGATTGGCAACCCCGACCCCATCTTCTGGACGCCAAATGTTAAGGTTGTCGAGCAAAGAATTATAGGTAAGGGACACCTCAAACTCACCCTCAGTCAGGACAACCAACCCGTTAAATTCACAGCCCTGGCGTGGCGCTGGGGCGAATATTTTCCCCTACCCCAACGAGTGGATATCGCTTACAAACTCAGGGAAAATACTTGGAATGGGAATACGGCTGTTGAGCTGGAGTTAGTCGGCATTCGTTTACCTACGTTTTCCACGCCTTCACCCAAGAAAGCTGAGTTCTATCACAACCAACGCCGCTATACTTGCAGCCTAGTAGAGACGTGTCATGGCACGTCTGCACAAAGTGAATTGAGAATTAGAAATCCTGAAGGAAAAGTCTTAGCCATTCAGAAGGGACAACGCATCGGGCTTTTAGGAACTAAACGGGAAGAGGCAAAAGAGGTTGATGTTACTGAACCTAAATATTACCAATTGATCAAAGCAGCAACTCGTGCCTTAGCGGTCATCAAGTAATTCACGTTGAATTGATGTGTAGGAGCGAGTTTGGGATAAAAATTTGCATCGATAACAAGCTCTACTCCCAAATCCGCCCCTACTAAACCTAAGACTTCGTTAAAGGTCGCCTTTGAGAGCGGCTAAGGCGAAAATGACGATTGGTCCAGAAAGGACAACCGCTGCCAGCATGGTTAGCTGAGCGACTACTTCCCAATTGATGTTACCCAAAAAGCTTAAATCCATTTGTCCTCCGGAATTGTCCCAATGAATTGGATGACGAAACTCAAATAAAAATTATCGCTTAGATTTTACTGGCTAATTTCCCCTTTGTTTTAAGGAATTTTACAAAAATCTACAAAACGCAATAAAACAGATAGGACATTGGCTACAGGGAAACTCGTTAAGCTGGAAAAGCAGAGAACTTGTAGGCTTTATTTAAAGCAATGGCAACTTGGCGTTGTGTAAAGCAATGTGGTGCGTGCTGTAATCTCGATCCAGCCGATCGCCCAGATTTAGGGGAGTATCTTTCCCCAGAAGAGCTAACGCTGTACCTAAGCATGGTTGGGGAAGAAGGATGGTGTGTGAATTTTGATCGCGTTAGCCGTGAATGCCGCATTTATGCAGATCGACCGCGATTCTGTCGCGTGCAAGCGGAGGTCTTTCAGGATATGTTCGGCGTCAACCCCGCAGATTTAGATGAATTTGCCATTGACTGCTGCCGCCAGCAGATTGAGGGAGTTTATGGCGATCGCAGTTTGGAAATGCTTCGCTTCGACCACGAGGTAGGCATTTAATTTGTTGCCGCTAGTAGAGAAGTGTTAAGTATCTTAACCCGTTAGGGGCTTACAAGCTTAAATATTTTACATTTCCATAAAGTTTTGCGAAGATGAAAAGAATATGAAAAAAATTTGACATTTATCCCCAACTGCCCGTGAAACTCTCGTCTCTGCCCTTAGCTAGTTCTGCCCTATCTG
This sequence comes from Cyanobacteriota bacterium, assembly GCA_030776905.1. GTDB lineage: Bacteria > Cyanobacteriota > Cyanobacteriia > Cyanobacteriales > Coleofasciculaceae > CADCTM01. Next base: position 8,804 of record JALYGX010000170.1, read on the forward strand.
TATTGCCAACATTAATCGAGCCTGCCTTAAAAAAAGGCTCTGCCTGTTCTGAGTCCGACCTCACGAATCAACCAGCCGAGCCGCTAGTGACTCATTCTCAGAAGCCTCAGCCAGCGAAGGAACGCAAGCGGGAAGTTTGGGGCATCTTTAGCTCAACATTCTTTACTATTTTTTTGGCAGAGATGGGAGACAAAACCCAGCTTGCCACCCTGCTGATGAGTGCAGAATCTCAATCTCCGTGGATTGTTTTTGCGGGTGCGGCTATCGCACTGATTGCAACAAGCTTGCTAGGCGTGGTTGTCGGTTGCTGGCTGCGCGATCGGCTTTCTCCTAAAATGCTGGAAACCTCAGCAGGAGCGCTCCTGCTGTTCATCTCGGTCATGCTGCTGTGGGATGTCATGCAGATGTAATGGCGACTTACACATCTAACGCTAGCGCTTTCTAAGGACATGACACTCACGATTAACTATGTGGGTGACTTTACCAAAAACTAACAACGACTTATGGACTGGCGACTTCTCGGACTGAGTTTCATAACGGTATTTTTGGCAGAAATTGGAGATAAGAGCCAACTTGCCGCGATCGCGTTGGGTGGTAGGCTCAAGTCACCCCGTGCTGTATTTTTCGGTTCGGTAACGGCATTGATTTTAGCTAGCTTAATTGGAGTGCTGGCGGGGGAAGGAGTGTCTCAGTTGTTACCGGAGCGGATACTAAAAGCGATCGCGGCAATTGGCTTTGCACTGATGGCAGTACGCCTGCTGTGGCCTTCAACAGAAACAGACGAGAGTGAAGAGTCGTTTTGAATTCCCCTCGCCACTATAGCGGTTTTCAAATGAACTGGAGACAAGGAGGACAAGGGAGACAAGGGAAAGAAGAGGGACTGCCTTTACCACCAGACCAGTACGTTAAAGTTGGTCAAATCAATACGCGCTACTGGGCATTAGGAGACGAAGGCAGCACGGTAATCTTGCTCCACGGCGGCGGCGGTTCGGTTGAGTTTTGGCTATACAATATCAGCGCTCTAGCCCAGTATCACCGCGTCTATGCTGTTGATATGGTGGGTTCTGGTCGCTCCGACAAGCCATCAGCCTCGTATTCCCTAACCTACCAAGCTCAGTTCATCAAAGATTTTATGGATACTCTGAGCATTGAAAGCGCTACCTTGGTTGGGAACTCGATGGGAGGTGGTGCTGCCTTACAGTTTGCCATGATGTTTCCGCAGCAAGCAAACAAACTGGTGTTAGTGAATAGTTTAGGACTGGGTAAGGAAATTGCGATCGGCATTCGATTGGCGACTTTACCGTTTGTTTGTAGATTGCTGCGCCCCAGTCGCAGCCTGATTATGTCAACGTTGAAGCACAACTTCTACGATTTGACAGTTATCCCTAAAGAGTGGATAGAAATTCGTTACCCAATCTTTATGCTTCCTGGCAGAAAAAAGGCACTTCTAGAATTAGCACGGATGAATTTCAACTTGTTTGGCGTTCGTTCCCAAGTTTTCCGTCCAATTGTAGACAAACTTGCCAGTATCACAGCACCAACCCTCGTCATCTGGGGGCAACAAGACCGCATCTTGCCTGTTGCTCATGCTCATATTGCTGCCAAGGGTCTACCCAATGCCTGCCTGCATATTTTCGATCCCTGTGGTCACCACCCGCACCTCGAACGTCCAGAGGAGTTTAACGCTTTAGTTTTAGAGTTCTTGGCTAGTTAGCGAGTTTGGACAAGCCTAAATAACCGAAATAAAAAGGCTCCCCACCTGGGTAGGGAGCCTTTGGTGTTTCTATGTTAATAGTTCCGTTAGGCGAGCCTACGAGAATCGCTGTAGCACCAGCCAAGCAGTACAGTACCTACGGCTAGCTTAATCGCTTCTAGTAGCCAGTAGCCTTCAAGCATTTGCATCATTCCAGCAGGCATCCCAGTTGCTGGTTCCAAAAGATTTAGCTGTAGTGCTAAAGCGGTCATCTGCGGCGTCATGATGTAGGTATAAATAATAGCAATTGCCAGCAGAAGCACGGATAATACAATTGACCAGCGTCTTACCTGACGGTAAAGATTGGAACTGCCACGCAGCGCTAACAGACTTGCTAACACCACAGCGGCACACAGCAACTCGATGCGGTTAAAAATCCAGAAGATTGAATAGCCAGCAGTTGCGGCACTTGCTTGGCTCATCATGCCAGCAGCAGATAGACCCGGCATGATCACAAAGTCTAGAAGTAGGCTGCTACTCAGCCAAAAGCCCAAGGCAAACATGGCAATTGTTCGCCATTCGAGTTTTTTTGAACCAACGCTAAAATCAGCGTTCATAAAATTTCCTCTACGTCTTTGTCTTATTTTTAGCTTAACGAATAGTTTTGGCAAAAAATATGAAGTATTTTATCAATAAGTCTGAAATAAATCTAAAGGCGTATTAGTAATAATTCCAACGTCCTCTTATTACAAAGAATTGTTAAAAATCTCTCCATTTTGGTATAGATAAAATTAAATAAGTAATTTTACTTATGCAGTGACTCATTGAGCGATCGCCTAGGCAGACACGCTAGCACTAGGGCAGCGACATCTGTAGCGCTTTCCTCCACAAGGCTCGTCAATTCAACCGTTGCTAAGACTAAGATTTTAGCCTTAGGTTGGAGCGAACTTGAAAAGCGATCGCTTCTCACCATCACCGCACTTGCTGGATTAGGTTTAGTCGGGGGAGGGATTGTAGACCAGTTTCTTTTACCCGGTTTTGGCGAACAACTGGCTCGTTCAACGCAGGATTGTGCAGGAGTATGATGTGATCGCAGTCGGCTCTAGTAGGAGTTTGTACCAAAGTCTCATGTTTGCGATTGCTTTGAATCTTTTTGTCTGCTCCTTTTGGTTCGCATCTTATGCCAAACGGTAACACCTAAAAGCATGACGATACTAACCATAGTGGAATAAATCACTATGCGGTTCATACCTTGCAGTCTCATTGCCAGGGCATTGAAAAGCAAAGTAATTGTCCAAAGGGTTATCGCCGCACGACGCTGGGAAAGTCCCCAAGCTAACAAGCGATGGTGCAGGTGGTCTTTACCAGGGGTACTGAGAGGGTTTTTCCCCGCCATCAACCGCCGCACAAATACCTGAGTCGTATCCAATACTGGCACGAGCAAAAAAAGAACAGTAGGTACTAAAGCAAATACCGTAGTTACTTTTAAATGGCCTAAGATACTGGTTGCCGCAAGCACGTAGCCGAAAAAGTAGGCTCCCGCATCTCCCATGATGATGTGCGAGGGATGGAAGTTATGCCGCAAAAAGCCAAGCGCTGCTCCCCCCAAGGCGGCTAGTAGTAATGTCGCGGCGGCACGGGTAGGAAACTGGGCAGAAACGGCTAAAAGGCTCATTGCCGTGATAAAGCTAACTCCACCCACCAAGCCATCCATACCGTCCATTAGATTAATGGCGTTGGTAATGCACACGACCCACAGCACGGTGAGTAACGTTGAGAACAGGGGGTCGATAGGTGTGCCGAAGGTAGCTTCAATACCGATACCATTAGCGACGAGCAAAAGTGACGCGAGAATTTGGGTCAGCAAGCGAAATAGAGGGGATAGACCAAATTGGTCGTCAATAAAGCCTACCAAGACTAAGATCGAGCCTCCCAGCAAAATCGTCACTATCTCCGCTAAGACACCTTCAATCACAATCGGTCTTAAAAGACTTGCCAGGACTAGGGCGGCAACCACTCCAGCGTAGATGGCTAAACCTCCCGCATTGGGTAAAGGCTCTCGGTTAATTCGCCGTGCGTTAGGTTGATCAGCCCAACCGACTCGTAAAGCAAAAGAGCGTACTGCTGGAATAAAATGCCAAGTTACTCCCCATGCCAACCAAAAGGTAAAAACTACTGCTACCCAGCCACTGCCTCTAGGGCTGGCAATGCCGATAGATTGAAGGAAGCCGTACAAATTCATCTCTCAATTCCTGCTCAGACTGCCAATAATGAACATTAGCCTCAACAGTACACGAATCAATCCGCGAAAGTGCTACTCTATTTTTTTTGCTCGTGCCTGTTGGGCTGAGGAATCAGAGGTGTTTATTATCAAAGAGCGCAGAAGTGAATTCGCATTCTCTAAAAAATTGCCACTCTGCCATCATCAATGACACCAATTGGCGTCAAAGAGCCATACGCCTAACGGCTTGCTAGGCTGACGCTCAAAAGCGTCGCTATCGCCCAAGCACTCCTCACGGTCGATCGCGTAAGCCAATGCTATCTGTCGCACTCCTGTTGCTTGGAGATCGAGGTAGAGTAGTTTCTCTGTTCCGGCGAGTCTCCAGGCTTTTCTTACTGATGAAAATAGCGATTAGGTCAGCGTGTCTGATTCTGGTGGATTGTCAGTGCGATCGCTCGTTTGGGAAGCGATCTCTAGGGACTCAAGGTACTGGCTATCCATCAAAAACGCCCCCTTGGAAAAGCGAACGCCCCAATACCCTCCCGGACGGCGATCAAGAATGACACCCTCTTCCCCAAGGCGAATCACTTCAGGGGGTCGCAGCATTGGCATCGGTTCAGCGGTCTTAACGTAGCGCGGTAGTGCAATCACCCGGACGCGATCGCCAACTGTAAATTCTTTAGACATAAGCTATGGACAAAAGGTTTCAACTGATGCTTATCGCGTTTGTTATATCTATCTTCTCTTCAAAACTGTAAAGTCAGGACGGTTGGGGAGAAGAGAGGCAGAGGAAGCCGGGGAGAATTTTAGCTTCGAGAGACTGGTGAAGGACTCTCCCCTGCTTTGCTTGTGCGACACAGTTACACTATCTCGACAAAATGTAAAGTCCTCAAGGAGCTTGCCAGATTCGCTGATGGTATTGCTCCAAATCAGCATAAGGGTCTGGAGCGTCGTGAGAGTGGTCATGACCGTGGTGATGGTGATCTCCGTGACCGTGATCATGGTCGTGGGAATGCCCATGAACCGCACCATTACCCACTACTGCCTGCCGGAACTTGCACATCTCACAATTCATCTGCACCTGTCCCAGTTGAGTCTCGATTTCCCGCTCCCGTAGAATAGATAGCAACTGCGGCTGAATCCCCATTTCTGGCAGACAGGTCATGGAAATTTCTGGATATTGTTCCTGCTGCTGGGCGGTGATGTCGAAAATCTTCTTCACCAAAACACCAGTAAATAAGAAGTACGGCAGAACAATAATCCGCTTCGGCTGGTAAAGTCGAGCGCGACGGAAGCCTTCTTCTATGCGGGGATGGGTAATGCCAATAAAGCAAGTTTCAATTGTTTGATAACCGCTTCCTTCCCAGAGAATGCGAGCCATTTTGTAGACATCGCCATTGGCATCAGGGTCGCTGGAACCGCGACCAACAAAGAGCAAGACCGTGTCTTTTCGCGGCAATTGGGGTTGATCGAGTTCCAAAAGGCGATCGCGCCATAAATCCAAAATTCCTGGAGTGATGCCAAAATGACGCCCGTAGTGGAATCTCACCTGGGGATGTCTCGCTCTTGCCCGATCTAACTCATTTGTCACATCAAACTTATTATGCCGAGCCGCAAATAGCAAAATCGGTAAAGCAGAGAGTTCCGTGTAACCCTGTTCTACGCAGCGATCGACTCCCTCCTGAATCGTTGGACTAGTCAGTTCCAAAAAACAAGGTACGACGGGTCGAGATGAGTCTAAAGCTTGGTAAGCATTGGCAAAATCGATAAAACTCTGACGCCCCTCCTCATCTTTGGTGCCATGACCGATCATCAACAAAGGACGTTTTAAAGGCAGGGGTGGTAACGACAGCAACTCAGTGTTAAAACAAGTTGTATTGACCGTGGACATTAACTTCAAGGCTCCCTTCCCGTGCAAGGCAGGAAATAGAGTGGACAAGCAACAAATAGGCGTTCTGGCTCAAGGAGGGACGCCTTTGGGCAAGGATTTTGACGACCGACCCTTACAGCTGCCGCACAGCCCCGGACTTGCACCGGTGTTTCCCTAAGTGTTGCGGTTCACTTGTGCCTTGATATATTAGCCGATCCTACCCAGACTCAAAATCCAGGGTGGGGGCTTCTTTTCTGCTTCGCGGAGCCAGGAGTACTGAGTCCTGAGTGTTGAGAGACGTTGAGGAGGACTACCTAATCAAATGCTACAGACAATGCCGCACTGAGTTGACTGAGTTCCAGGATTGTACCAGCATTTATGCTTACACCCTTCCGGCAAGACAGTAGAGCCTTGTTGTTCTAATTTCTTGTCAATAAACGTAAATTCAACCCCAGAGGAATTAGAAGCGCCACATTGCTTAAGCACCTCTTTGAAACCACATAATATATCAGCTAGCTGGGAATTGATTTGACGGGTTGCTTTAACTTCCATGTTGTTATAAGTCATACCTCAGTCCTAGGCAAGAATCTCGTTATTGTTCTACAGATTCTTTTTTGTTACTTCCGGACGATCTAGTGGTAAAACTCTGTTTATTAACGGCATCAAAGCAGTAATGGACGCTAGGCGAGAAGACGTTCATCGTTGCTGACAGTGATGCCGATGACAAAATTCTGGCTGAGGCTACAGTTGCAGCAGCGATCGCACATTGTCTAGAATCTTCTCGCGCTGCGTCTGAGTAAAGGTAGAGACTATCTGCGGGCGTAGCGCAACCAACACTCCTTGCAGTCGCGTTTGCTGATCAGGGGTAATATTCATCGCCGCAATCGCCTCAGCAAATCCCTTACCTTGTCCCAAAGCGGTTCGGAACTGATTCTGCTGCTCTGATGTTACGATTTGCCCAATCTGACTTTGCAGATTGCTAGCAAGTTCTATCAGTTGAATCTTTTGTTGGGTTGTCAGTTCAACACCCGACAGGATAGGAAGTACATCAGTAAATGAGGCAGTTTGCGCTTTAGCGGCGACGGGTGTCATGGCAATAGCTGTAGCAGCAATTGCCGCGATCGCACTGGATTGGGCAGAGGCAAGCACTCTTGTCACCACTGACTTAACTTTGAGTTTCATCTTGAGCTATCCAACTTTTTGTAAGCCTCAACTCTATAAGGATAGGAGAAGCCAGTCAATTGAGTTAAAAAAATCTCAAGGGGAGCCTATTATTGACCAATTAGATGTTTTTTAAATTACATTTTGTAAAAAAAAATACTATATTGTTTTAATCTCAATATTCTTAAGGAGTATTTGAGTTAGAAGTTGTATCTTCCTCAAGGTAGTTTCTAAGAGTTTTTTAGCACTTCTATGCTCTCTGCTTATAATCAGGCTCAACTTCAGCAGTTGCGTCCGGGCGATCGCTTCAGCTATCATGGCGTCCAATGGCAAGTCAAAAATCACAGCACTTACGTAGACCCTAAGGGCTATGAAACAACTGAATGGTTGCTGAGGTCTGGAACGGGGACAGAATATTACTTATTACGAGAATTTGACCCCGAAAATCCCGAAGGACTGGTGCATTGGTACCTTGCCGAAGAAATTTCCAACCCTAAGATATTCCAACCAAACTTGTTTACTAACTTGGCAGGTAGCCTGTGGCAAGATATACAAAGCCACAAAACTCCTTACCCAGAATTGCAAGCTTTGAGTAGAAACTACTACTTTGAGTCCCAGACTGAGGGAACTTATGAAGGAAGTCACAGAGAGACTCCACGCATTACCTGGGACTATTGGGACGAACCTCAGCAGTGGAACCTGGCACTTGAAGCCTGGGCTAATGGGGAACTGCACGTCTACTCGACAAAAATTGTCAAGCCAGAAGAGTTTTCTGCAATAAAGAAAGGGCTGGGAGTACAAGCTCCATCAATTCCCATTTGGGAAATTATTGGCGCATCTAGCCTAATAATAGTAGGGTTTTTAATGCTGATATTTGGATAGTCAAACTATGCCAAACTCCTTATTTATTGAACACCATGCTAATGGGTTGGCCTTTTATATCAATGGCGATTTGCAGTTTGATACGGCTGATGAGGCACTTTACCACGAATATTTAGTTATCCCAGCCATTAGTCTTGCTGTTGGGCGATTTCCTCAGTCAAATTTACGGATTCTCATCTGTGGTGGCGGCGATGGATTAGCGGCACGAGAGGTTTTGCGATTTGGACAAGTGAACTCTATTGATTTAGTCGATTACGATCCAGAAGTTTTAGAACTAGCTCAAACTGTATTTAAGCCATTTAATCAGGGTAGTTTAGAAAGCGATCGCCTCACCGTCCACATCCAAGAAGCCTTTGAATTTGTTTCAAAAATACCTGATAATTCCTATCACGTTATCATTTGCGATTTTACTTATCCCACTCAGCCCGAAGATACAAGTATTTATAGCCGCGAATGGTTCCAACAACTGAGTCGAGTTCTCATACCTTCTGGGATTATCAGTACTAATGGTGTTTCGCCAGAAAAGAGCACAACCGGGTTTTGGTGTTTATATCAAACCTTATT
>JALYGX010000171.1 GCA_030776905.1 Cyanobacteriota bacterium
ACTGCGTTAGAGTCGTAATGTTTTCAGCTTGGAGTTGAGCACCCACAACCTGCAATTCAATCGGACGAACGGCTCCTAGCCCGCTCGCTAAATCCTCGACTAATTTATCAATTAAAGCGGGTTCCAAAGAAAAATGTGCTCGTTGAGTTAAGTTCTGGATGACCGAGTGGGCATCTTCTAAGGAGAAATTTCCTAAAGAATATCGGATTTTCTTGTCAAGAATATTATTGTCAATAACTTCAAGGTCGAATTGTTCAATTTCTAATAAATAGTGCAAATAATCTTCTCGAAGGGAAAAAATTACCTTAACAAAGGGTAAATTGAGACAATTCTTCAGGAATTCATAAAATGAGGCTCTTTGAGATTGATGACTACCAATAAAGAAAAACTCTTCAAATTGGTCAAAAATTAAAACGGTTAATAAGTTGCGTTCAGCATTTTGTTGTAACTGAGCGAGAATCGTCTGGATTTTTTCTGGATTGGTTTGACTGCTACTACAGCTCAAATTAATTGGGTCTTCACCATCGCTGCCGCCAAATTCATCTAGCGCTTGTGCCAAGGATTTCCCCAGTTCTCTGACCCAATCGGTGTAAACTTGTGGGACAACAGGCAAGACAATGCGATCGCCTAGTGGTTTGTGTTTCAGCGCAGGTACTAATCCCGCCGAAACAATTGAACTTTTTCCCACCCCCGATTGACCATGAATCACCGTCAGCTTGTGGTCAGCACGGGTGATGCGCTCGATTAAACGATTAACATCTTGCTGACGCCCAGACGCTGCAATTTCCTGGGCAACAATTTCCTGTTGCTCAATCGGTGCCAACGCCGGATTACTTACGAGTCGCTGGGGTTGCAGCCGTGCGGCACCGATGAAGGCTCGAAAGCCATACAACTGCTCGATCGAGCGTTGTTCTTGCTTAATCCGAAATGCCTCTAAGTATCGTCCTTGCTCAAAATAGAGCGTCCGCAACCCTTCTAATAAATGAAGGTAACGCTGAGGTTCGTAGCGATGATCACTTTTTGCGATCGCGTCTTGCAATCCCTGACTTGCCGTTTCCAGACGCTTTTGAGCTTCTGAGGGTTGCCCCAGTTCTCGCAGCGATTTTACCAAAAATAACTGATAGGTTTGCGCCAACAAAAAGCGATGTAAACCCTGATGCTGGCTGGGTTTGCTAGAAACTTCTACCAAGATGGCAAGGGCTTGTTGCGCTAACTCACTGGCGTCTGTCCACCGTGAGTGCCAAAGGGCAACCTCAGCCAGAAAGCCGTAATCCTGAGCCAGTTGCACCTGAGAACCATAGGTTTGATGCAAAGTCAAAGACTTTTGACCCAAAATCTGCAACGCATCCCAAGCTTCCAGACGTTGCAACACCTCAGCGAGTTGAGTAATAAACTGAGCCACCAAGTCTTGACGCCCTGCCTGGGTAAGGACATCAACACATTGCAAAAGATAAGGCCATGCTTCCTCCAAGTTGCGCTGTCTTTGTGCTGGATGCAAGTCAGCCATGCGGCAGTAACACAAGCCAATGTAAAACAGTAGGGCACCCTGCCGTTCCAGATTGTTGTTGCCTCGCCAAAACCGTAAGCTGTTTTGATAAGTGACTAACGCAGACTCAATCAGGTCGCTGGCATAGTTATATTGACCAAATACAAATTGCAAACTCGCCTCTAGCTCTGGTTTAATAATTTGTTGGCGACTGTGCAACTCCTTTAGCGCCGAGTCAAGTTCTAAGCGAGAGCGGCAATCAGTTGCCAGATTAAGGGAAGAATGATGCATACAAACCCGCCAAGGCGCATATCTGCCACTCCCGCCACTCAAGACAGTATTAAACAGAGCATCTGCCTTTTGCCGTAGGAAATCGATTAACTCCCCTGTTGCGATTTCAAACTTAATCGGTGTAGCTGCCCAACTGGAAAAATCTGGCGCAAAGCGCACCAGCTTTTGCAGCACCTCGTCATTTACCCACAACACTAGAGGGAAGGGCAGTCGTTTGCGAAACTCATCCCGCACTTGATTGCTGGAAGTCAGCAAGTCTTCAATATCGACCACCGACTCCAAACCGAGAACAAACAAGGCAGGGGAGGCTTCACCTTGGGCAGGGGAAGCAGAGGAAGCGGGGGAGGCATTGTCTTGTGAGATGTTAGTAAAAATCTCTCCCTCTTGTCCCTCTTGTCCTCCTTGTTCCCCTTGCCCCGAACCCCCAGTCCTCAACTCTCCCAACCCGTAAGCTTGGATAGTTGTATAAAGCGTCTTTGCCGATGAGGGGAGGACTAATTCTTGAATTTGGTATCGGTCTTTCGAGCGTTTTCGCAGCTCGTGTAATAAGCGATCGCGCAAACGTTTATAGTTACAACGCACCAACACGAGGGAAAACTCTCCTCGTGAAAATGCGATCGCGCGATCAAGAGCGTTTAAGGAGCGCTCGTTATATACGGTAACGTCTTCGGATCGCTCTGCTTCACCCATGATAAAAATTGCTGCGCCTCTTCTAAAGCTGGATTAATACCGTACCAGCACCCCTCGTGGTCGCGGTATTCAAAGACAAACATGCTTCGCAACAAGGTTTGATACTCTGCATCTCCTCTTACCGTTTGGTGTTGCACCACCTGAAACAGCAAGTTCCACTCCTCGGCATCAATCGCTGTCGTCAGGGTATCGCGGCGTTCCCGAATCACTCGTTCTAAACATTCGCGAGAAATCGGTGGATCTTCTTGTCTGAGACAGTCAAACAGCAGTCCCAACAAGTTCCGCACATGACCGCCACTGACCCGACACAGACGATTTAGAGTTTCTGGAGTATCAAACACCTCTTTTGTCAACTCTAGCTGTTTTTCCAGGCTGATGTTGAGGAAGGCTCTCACCAGAACCATTTGCCGCAGCAACGCCATCCCATCCTGAAATTCCTCGCCAGTCCGCCGTCGCACTGGCACCATCGGCAAGACTTTGGGAGTTAACCCACCACCCAAGCGATTCTTTAGGGTTTCGCAATCATTGGAGAAAATCAGCGCCAATGGAATGGTGTAGACAACGTGGCAATTGAGCTTTCGTAGCTGTTCGCCCCGGTCAATAAATAGATACTCTGGCTGAGTGCGTCCAGAGGGCAGAGGGCGAATATCAACCCGATCTAAATTATCTACGATGACTACTAATCCGGCTTTGCCACGTCGCTTCAGTTCGATAGTTGCACGGTCTAGTAGCTCTTTATTAATGGATTCCAAAATCCCAGCGGTACGAGGTTCCAGATATTCCCTCAATCGCCGTCGCAGCTTGGGACTTTCTTTGGTTTTGGCGGTGATTTTACCAATCCCGATTGATAGTTCTGCCTCTGCTTCGATTTCGATGGGTGTCTGCAAAAAATCAACAATCTCTGTAAAAAGATTGGCAAAGTACCCTGGTTTGAGCTTAATGTTAATTGCTTCGAGACTTTCACTCACTTGACCTGCGACGCTGAGTAAAATATCGGTGATATCAACGTCAGCCATGTCTAGGTCTTGAGAGGACTCAAAATAAACCACATGGAATCCCTGTTGCTCTAACTCGGTTTTTAGCCTGAGCAACTCTGTGGATTTACCACAGCCAATATGTCCTGTAAATAACTGGCAAGTCGGCTCATTAGGAGAAATGAGTGCGATCGTTCGCTTCAGCGACTCAATGATTTTGCTGCCTCTGACGGAGGAAAAATCAATATAGTACTGCCGATCCTCGACTTCCCCCATACTTAGGGGTTTGCTGGGATTACAGGCTCTATAGAATCTTGGTAGATCTAGTCCCATGAGCAGTTATCTTCCTTCTTTCTGGTGGTTTATTGCGCCTGACTTTTCAATGAGCGAAAAGCTCTATGCAGAAAAAAAGATGCCCCTTTATTGCTTGTCTTTACATATTCCTAGCCACTCACACTCTTCTTTTTGGTCATCCCTGGCAGATAGGAGAAATGACGGAGTCTGTTGAGTATCGAGTTTAACTTGAGAAATTCTCGGAGTTGGTTTAGGAAGCTGGGAAATTCCTCTATCTATGACTTTGAAATTTGCCAAAGCTTGACCTGCCGCGATTATTAATACAGGCAAGGCCAGACTGATGCCCAACCATTGTTTGTTCATCCTTTTTCTGCAACTTTTAGCGCGACGCAGGAATTTTAATACTCCTTCGTCCTTTACTTACCAATCTTCTTGTGCTAAAGCCGTTGCTCAGGATGATTTTGCTAGCTTTTTGTAAAGAATCGATATATTTCTCTTTTGTAGATGCTAGATTATAAGATTAGCTTTATCCCAAAAAACAAAAGTCTAGGCTTTTATTCCTAGACGGTGTTTGCGCTCGCAAAGTGTCCAGTATTGTGTCGTGTGTTTCGCCTGCATCAGGCTTGGGATGTTTTTGCTGACTTAACCTAAAACCTAAGCCGCTAGAGATTGCTGAAATTGTTATGTATGATTTTGGGTGAGGTAGGCGGGTTGGAGGGTGACTCCACAGGGTTGGGTGTGGGACTGGGGTTACAGCCAAGAAGCAGAGCAGCAGCCGTGAAGGCTAGGGCGAGAAATTTCATAGGAATGTAAAATCAGAGCGCTTAATATTCTCTCGTCAGCGCATAAATTCCTGCATCCCCAGGAAGGTGGGGATAAAAGTATCCTCTCTTCAGGCAGCAAGAAAAAAGTTTGACGAGAGGTATCCCGAAGAAAAACCAGTGCTTGAAGAAACACTGGATTAGCAGTTTTACTTATTAGCGTCATCTTCTTTCTTAAATTGGATGCATTACCTCAGCGATCTGGCGTAATTTGTTGCGAGAATTGGCTGAATCTTTGTCAGAAATGCGATCGCTATTACCCAAACCACTTATCGTTTTGTACAGGTTCCTGCTTGGCTAGAGCGAATAATATAAAAAATCAGAGGTTTCACCTAGACCGTAGAAGTAACTTACGGGAAGCCGTAAAGTCACACCCTAGCCAAATATCACTAGGATCGTAAGAGTAGTGACATAGTCTTTGTTGCTGGTCAAGCTAACACCCACCCAGTGGCAGGAGGTACGATTTTGAAAGATTCATTGCCTGAGCCTGACTCCTTAAATTCCTTTAGTTTTGATCGCGAGTTAGACCAAGCGATTTTGAGCGTTGAAGAAATTCAGGCAGAACTGAACTACAAACAGGCACGGGATGCCCTGCGAGACTTAGTGACCAATCTTGACTTGACGCCTCAAGAGCAAACTGGTCTAGAGTCAGAAATTCAGGGTTTAACCACCCTCCTAGACAAACTCGAACACACCTGTGTGCAAATTGCCGCCTTCGGCATGGTAGGACGAGGCAAATCTTCAGTACTCAATGCCTTATTGGGTAAACCCGTGTTTCAAACTGGGGCGCTACATGGCGTTACGATCAATGCTCAAGAAGCCAATTGGCAGTTGAGTCAGGAAACAGTGGGGGATACCAATCAAGACGTTCTCAAAGTGGCGTTGCCGAGTGTTGGTAATTCTCAGATTCAGTTAATTGACACTCCAGGAATTGATGAAGTCGATGGTGAAACTCGCGAAGCTTTGGCGCATCAGGTTGCCAAACACGCAGACTTGATTTTGTTCATCATCGCGGGGGACATGACCAAGGTAGAGTACGACGCCCTCTCCCAACTGCGGGAGGTTGGCAAACCGATGTTGCTGGTGTTCAACAAAATTGACCAGTATCCCGACGCTGACCGACAGGCAATTTACTGCAAAATCAGAGATGAACGAGTCAAGCAGTTGCTCTCACCCGCAGAGATTGTGATGGTTGCTGCCTCTCCCTTGGTAGCGCAAGCGGTGCGACGTGCTGATGGCACTAGGGGCGTACAGCGCCGTCTTGGTAAGCCTCAGGTAGAAGATTTGAAGCTGAAAATTTTGGAGATTTTGCACCGAGAAGGCAAATCTCTAGTTGCCCTCAATACAATGCTCTATGCCGATGATGTCAATGAGCAACTGGTAAACCGGAAAATGACGATTCGGGAGGAGAGTGCCAATCAGATGATCTGGAAAGCGGTGATGACGAA
>JALYGX010000172.1 GCA_030776905.1 Cyanobacteriota bacterium
ATTTATACAGGTATCTGGGTCGAGCCAGCCGCCAACGATCTCAGAAATTCTAAAAATCAGCATTTCTTTGGGATCGCCTTGATTACTTTATGTAACAGAAAAGCCTGGGGTCGGGTCAAGGGGCTGATAAGCCGATTTATACGGAATTGACGAATTTACAGGAAGCTGGGGATCGCAATGTCATGATTCTCTGACATTTATAGAGTGCTGGGATCGGGTTGTGTCAATGTTTCCTCGATTCGATCCCGACTTCATAAATCTGTCAAAATTTGCTGACAATAAATTCAGGATTCAACCAAATCCACTTATACAGCCTCTTTTCCTTCCCAGGCGTAGAGACTAGCCTATTGTTCGGGGAACGGGTAGGCTAATACCAATTCACTAAAGGCTTGGTACAAATAAACCCCTGTTTTTGGGTATAGGAAATGGGGAATAGGAAAGTCCACTTCCCCATTCCCCATTGATAAGTAGTTTCTACTATTGGCTATTTCACAACAGCCATATCTTTAATCAACCACCGACCATTTTTGCGCAACAACTCATATCGGACTCGCAAGTTGTCGTTGTAGGACGCTCCCTGATTTAGCTGATTCCCTTGATAGAGTTGTGCTGCTTCATTCACGGCTGCGTCTACCCTAGCTTGATCTGGATTAGCAGCACTTGTCTGAACGGAATTTACCTTAATCGCGTGTTTGTACTGCCAGTAGGAGTTTTCTTGCTTGGCGGTTTCAGCACGTCGTCGCCAAGACGATAGCGCTGGTTCAGCTAAGATTTTTTTAAATTGATCGACTTGGTGGTCGCGACCAAGAGCTAGGGATTTGGTGGAGAGCCAGGATTGGATCACTTGTTGAGCCGTTTCTTCTGTTAGAGGTCCCTCTGGAGCCATCATTTGACTGCCAACCGCAGGCATCGGTACTGGAGGCTGGGATAGCTGTACGAGGGGCTGCCCTTCTTCTAGTGCTGGCGCTGACAACCCTTGTAGCGTTTTCTGAAGCCAACTTAAGGTTTTAATCAGGACAAAACCTAGGACTCCTACTCCAACCACACTGGCAAGGGCTAGTAAAAGCAGGCGTCTGACTTTGCTCGAAGGCTTGGACTTCTCTGATGAACGCTGGCTGCGACTAGGGGGTAGACGCTTCAGGCTGCCTCCTGTACCCGATGAGGTACTGGGTACAGACTCTACCTCCTGAAACTGAGTGGTTAGGGACTCGGAGCCGCCTCTTGGCTGGCGCTGTCGTCGCGACGATTTTCCCGAAGACTCGTGAGGAAAGCCTGTAACGGTTGAGTCAGTTGCGATCGCCGTTTGCTCTGCAACCCCACCTCCCGAGCGAGCAACCCGTTGGGCTGTCGGTAGAGTTGAGACATTAGAGGCAGGCGAACGCTCAGTCGTCGCTCCCAATGTTGCCGTTCTACTGGTTGCTGTTGCCGCCGGTTCCCGTTCCGTTGTCCACTGCGACCCACCAACTACCGTTCTTCCCACAGAGGGGTATAGGACAGAACTTCCCAATTGTTGCCCATCGTCTGACTGGTTGCCATTGCCGTCCCGACGAAACGTGGCTGACTGCTCTGTCGCGCTTCTTGAGGATGCTGTGGTCGTGTAGGGTCTCTCCTGGGATTGCACAACCGTCCACTCGTTGGGGTTCTCCCCAGAGGGGTCTGGTAAATTTTCTAAATAAACCTGTACCTGCTCGTCAGCGAAGTATTCTTTCAACGATGCCTTCTGGTCACGCAGGTCTCGGAAGTGGGGAAATACAGACTTTTGCAGCCAGCGCTCCCCATACAGGCACAATCCCGGCAATAAGTCTGGGGCACCCTGAGAATGTTCTCGAATGAAAGCAAGGGGTTCGTACTCCTGACTCAGTTCCAGAGCCTTACTGGCTTCTTCGGTTTGACCTAAGAGCAGGGCACACACCGCTTGTTCGAGATGAACGTCCTGACGCCTACCCAAACGCATCAGCATTTGCTTGGCACGGGCAATTAAGGAAGGCTGCCTTTGGGCAAACCCTCGCGCTAGTAGGGCATAAACCGCCAGGTAAGTTGCAACGGCGGAGGGGCGTCGGGCTTCGGCTTCAAATAGAGTTTGCTGTTCCGCAGCACTCAGATAACCCCGCAACTGTTGGATAAAGCGGAGAAAGTCATCAATGCTTAATCCTGATTGGTCGTCACCTGTGCCATCAATGCCCATTCGCTCTTGGAGCATTTCTTGCAGCAGCCGCAAGCCGTTACGCCGTTCGCCGATATTTTCTTCCGGCAGCGCCAATAATTCCAGGATGCGGTAGGGGCGAAGCTTGTAGAGGTCTGCCTGGATTTCCCCTCGGACTGAGGGGAATAAGCCCTCGCGTAGGAGTAATTCCTGACCGCTTTCCAGAGAGTTGGCGGCATTTTCATACTGACCTTGCTGCCATTGTTCGCGACCCAGTTCCAAGCAGGCAAGCGCCAGTGTTAACACAATATCCGGTCGAATCAGTTGGGGGTCTCCTAAAAGACCCTTATCTAGGGTGATGCTGTCCCGTGCACCTAAATAAGGTTGCCCCAGTTTCAGAACGAGTTCGTATTCTCCAAGTTCTTGAAGAATCAGCAATGCCCCAACGAATTGCTCATTTTTTATGTCGATGCTGGGAGTATGGGGATCGATAGGAGCATCGATTTTTTCATTTCCGGTCGTGCTGACGTTTACCTGTTGTTCTCGCTCCTGTTCGTAGGTTTTCGCGAGAAAGCTGGCATCGTAGGCGGCGCACTGTTCGGGGTCCGCAAGAACCGCGTAGGCTTCGTCTAGGAGTTGTTTGCGGGATGTAATCGCGGCTTCCGAGTACTCCCGGCGGGGTAATTGCAGGGAGCGATCGCGATAAGCTTGGCTACGCTGTTCAGCAGTAGCCTGAATCGGTAGTCCTAATATTCGGTAGTAATCGAGCGGAATTCGCACGGTTCACTTCCCCAGCGCAGAGCAACTGAATTAACGTATAGTAGCCAATAGCGTTCTCAATAAACGTGCTGTACGGTTGAACTATTACCTTTAAGGCACGAGTTCAGCTGCCCAGCCGCTTGGGTAGAGTTGCCTCCATATGTTAGTAATTTTAGCAACGCCTACGAATTATCCCATTGAATGAGTCAGTTTGATTTTAAACCGATGATGCTACCTTGACTCAAGTCAACTTTACTCTAGCTTTGTAAAAAAAGCAGAACAAGTGTTGAGAGAAAATTTATCTTAGTGTTGCTGCAAGGATACTACGAAACTAATGGTTCAGGAACGAGTTTTACCGGATTTTAAAGTCGAAGGAAGCAAAATCACTAAAGAAGAAGGATTGCTTCTGTATGAGGATATGGTGCTGGGGCGCTTTTTTGAGGACAAGTGCGCCGAGATGTACTACCGGGGCAAAATGTTTGGTTTTGTCCACCTCTACAACGGTCAAGAAGCGGTGTCAACGGGCGTCATTAAGGCGATGCGTCAAGACGAGGATTATGTTGGCAGTACCTATCGCGACCATGTCCATGCCTTGAGTGCGGGGGTTCCGGCGCGAGAGGTGATGGCGGAGTTGTTTGGGAAAGAAACGGGTTGCAGTAAGGGACGTGGCGGTTCAATGCATATGTTCTCGGCTCAACATCGTTTGCTTGGCGGTTATGCATTTATTGCTGAAGGAATTCCGGTGGCGACGGGTACGGCGTTCGCCAGCAAGTATCGCCGAGAGGCGTTAGGAGATGCAAGTGCCGATCAAGTAACGGCTTGCTTTTTTGGGGATGGGGCTTGTAATAACGGGCAGTTTTTTGAGTGTTTAAATATGGCAGCACTGTGGAAACTGCCGATTCTGTTTGTTGTAGAAAATAATAAGTGGGCGATCGGGATGGCTCACGAACGGGCAACTTCTCAGCCGGAAATTTACAAGAAAGCCAGTGTCTTTGGCATGGCTGGAGTTGAAGTGGATGGCATGGATGTTTTGGCAGTGAGGGCAGTGGCGCAAGAAGCGATCGCTCGCGCTCGTGCTGGAGAAGGTCCAACGCTAATTGAAGCGCTCACCTACCGCTTCCGAGGCCACTCTCTAGCTGACCCCGACGAACTGCGCTCTAAGGAAGAAAAGGAATACTGGCTCACTCGCGACCCAATCAAAAAGTTTAAATCCTACCTGCTCGATCAAAATCTGGCAGACGAAGAAGAACTTAAAGCCATTGAGCGTAAAATCCAGGATGTCATTAATGAGGCGGTGCAGTTTGCTGAGTCGAGTCCCGAACCTGACCCCAGCGAGCTGTATCGCTACATTTTTGCTGAAGATAATTGATACTCCTTGAACCTTACTTGAAAGTGCTGAGTGCTGAGTAGGCAGAAGTTCTTCCGTAAGGATGTTGAAATAGAAGAGAGAAAGTTGTGCTTCCTCCATCAAGATAAAGTGTGGAATATTTATCTATGCTTCGCGTCTTGAACTATGACACATCAGGATTTTCATCAGGCTTCTTCACAAATGGCAAGTAAACTCCCGCTTCGGGCCTCTTTACTCAGCGTTGTGTTGCTATTGGCAGGTGGTACTGTAGCGCTTCCTGCCCGCTCAAACTCAGCACCAAGCACACAGCTAGCACAAACGCCTGTTAGTGCTCGCATTATTTACGTCAATCCCAGCACTGGTACGGACGCTGCTGGTGCTGGTACTACTGAAGCAACGCCCTATCGCACGATCGCCTATGCACTTGGGCAGGCATCATCAGGCACAGTCGTTCAGTTAGCTCCCGGTAGTTATACCAGCCAAACTGGTGAAGTTTTCCCCCTCGTTGTTAAAGAGGGCGTTATTCTACGGGGCGAGCCATCCACGAAAGGTCAGAGGATCGGAATTATCGGTGGCGGTTCCTACTCTAGCCCGACGGCTGCGGGTCAGAACATTACGATTCGAGCTGAAAACAATAGCGAAATTAACGGGATTACCGTTACCAATCCAAACCCTCGCGGGTCGGGAGTATGGATCGAATCCACCAATGCTGCCATCAGGAACAACACCTTCTCCAACAGCAATCGAGAAGGGGTGTTTGTCACAGGGACTGCTAACCCCAAGATTGAAGATAATGTTTTTACCAAAAACCTAGGGAATGGTATTTCAATAGCTCGTCAGTCTACAGGGGAGATTCGCAACAACCTAGTCCAGGAAACGGGCACGGGCATTGTCATTACTGAAAGCGCCTCCCCTTTGATTACGGATAACAGCATTCTTCAAAATGATGATGGGGTAGTGGTGAGCGGTTCGTCTGCTCCCGTGCTGCGGAAAAATACGATCGAGAACAACAAGCGCAACGGTGTCGTAGCGACTGGGGATGCAAAACCAAATTTAGGAACGGCAGACAGTCAAGGGGGAAACCGAATTCGCAATAACGGTACTGCCGATGTGTACAACGTGACTCGCAGCAACACCATCGTGGCTGTAGGCAACGACATCGATCAAAAACGCATTATCGGGCGGGTAGACTT
>JALYGX010000173.1 GCA_030776905.1 Cyanobacteriota bacterium
TCTAGCTAAATATTAATTGTATGCAATTTATTCTGAGGTTGATTCTATTTCGGAGATGTCTTATATATTGATTCTGGCTCATTCCCAATCCATCCAGCAGGTCAATAGCGATCGCCTGCCATTCAGAATCATCTAGCTCCCTATCCAAGGGCGATGGGCTGAGACTGATGTGTTCAACTGGTAGCTGCACCCTTATGTTCTTTTGACTAAACACTCGGAACTCTGCCGCTAACTGCCGGGGTGTAGTCGATGCCATGTTCCCACCAATTAGCCGCGCTTCATCTTTGTCAAGCACATACTCACAGGCTCCGGTGAAGCCATTCCCTTTGGTGATTTTCCCAATCATGCTGCCCCTGGCGGAAGCCCCAGTAGTTGTAACCGGATTTCATCGAGTGCTGTTTTAACCGCCTCAATTTCTGGTCGTGGATCGACAGCAACGGCGGAGCCTTCCTTCACCGCACGGTTGATGGCGTGAGTGATTTGATTGAGGTTCACTCCAATTTTGCCCAGCTCCCAGTAGGTCTGTTGATTAATTTCTGGAATGGGAGCTGGTAAACTTCGCCTTTCAACACAATGCCGCACAAATTTAGACAGATTATTTCCTAATCCAACTTCTTCTGCCATCACTTCCCAGTGTTCGCGTTCAGAAGAAGTGAGTCGCAGACGAAACACATTACTTCTTTTGTCTTTATTCAGTTTTATCTGTTTCTTTTTTGGCATAAAAGATGAACCCAAAAATCTTGGGGTGTCCAGAGGGGAAACCCCTTTGGCAAGCTGGCGGGGCGACTAATATTAAACGTAGCAAAAATTGTAACTACCCCGCCTTTGCTTGCTCCCTGTCACGACAACTGAGTTTTTGCAATAAAAAGCAACAGCAACTACACCTATTCTAGGAGCGAAAAGAATCAATCTTGAGCCGATTACTGAATTTCTTTAGCTATCTATCTAAAGATAGAGAAATGCTCTGTAAGTATTACTGCTTATGCTTTTGGATAAAACAACTAGCTTGCCCCTCTATCGTTGGGTCAATAGAAATAACGAGGTAGACATTGCTTTAATAAGTCAACACGAAGCAAGGATAATAATAATCAAGACCACCATAAGCGTATTAGAAGCACTGCCATTTCCTCTGTTGAGAGCGACTATTGATAGCCATTCCTAATAGTCTTGAGATAATGCCTGGAAAGTGAACTGTTGCTCTTTAATCTGCTTATTCATCGCTTCTAATTGCTTCTGGTTGCTTTTTCTTGCTTATCTAGATTTGAGGGCTTTATGGCTAAAAAAAATCAACTGCCTGACTTGACAATCGTTTTAGATTACGGGGGTTCCGCAACCAAGGGAGTTTATGCAGATAGGTGCTTCAATGAGCGACTGCTTTACATGGAGCCAGAAGTTATTTCACTGCCAAAGAGTGTGATTGACAACTATGAACAGACTAAGTTCGGTAAAGCTCAACCGGCTGATAGTGCGTGGGTATCAGTGGAGGATGACAGCTGTTATGCCGTGGGCTACTTAGCGCGGACTAAGTTCAATGGAAATCCTGGGTTATCCTCTCTCAAGTATGAGAGGGCATTTCCGAAGACATTGGCGGCGGTCTGGGTGGCGGCTCAGGAATTAAAGCTGGGGAATAAATTCAAGGCAGCCATTGCCATCCTCATGCCAGCCAGTGAGTATGAAAGTGGCAAGCAACTGCATGGGCTGCTGGTGGATGGATTGAAAGATTTTGACACCCCAAGCGGCAAAATGAAAGTCACCCTCACCGAATTTCAATGCAAGCCGGAAGGCGGCGGCGTCTACATGATTCATCGGCATAACCTAGGGGATGCGGCTTGGCGATATACAGTTGCTGTTGTGATGGTGGGGTATCGCAATGCATCTATATTGCTGGCTCAACGAGGACAAGTGACACAGCGTAAAACCTCGAATCTTGGCTTCATCAAGATGGTGGAACTCGTGGAAAGCCGGATTGCAGGTTTACCCTCAACAGCCCAACTGGCAAGGGCGATAGCGTGTGCTGGGGATAAAGTTGAAACCCGTTACCTATCCCCTTTAGCCATGTCAAGTGTTAAGGAAGCAAGAACTGATGAGGTGCTACGGATTGTTGAGGCAATTAACACCAGTCGAGTTGAGTATGCATCAGCGTTGTGTAGCTGGCTCAGAGAAGTGCTACCGCGTCAAGTCAGCTTGGATGAGGTGATTTTGTGCGGTGGTACAGCTGAGTACATGCGTAGCGAGCTAGAGAACCACTTTGACTACACCGAGGTGAGTTGGAATGGTGGGATAGAGATTCCTGAACAGTTGAAGGATAATGAACTTGGCTCAAGACTATGTGACGCTTACGGCATGTACAGCGCTTTTAAGGGAGCAATTGTTTCTTCTTTGAGTATCGCTGTTTCAAATGGATAATAAACCCAAGCAATTGAACATCAGTTTTCGGTTTCAGCCCAGGGACGCCTCTGGGGACGGTCTGCTCCTGAAATATATTAAGCAGTACGATACTTCTATCTCGAATGAGATGGTGCTGAGGGCGGTACGAGCTTTCTGGCTGACAGAAGCTCATCAAAACCTTGGTACCCACAAGCGCCCTCAAGAACTCAAAAGAATCGCACAGACGATGGTGCGGATACTAGAAGACCAAGCCGATTCTATTCGAGCCACCTTTGGTATTGAGCGAATGGTTGCTGCTCAGACGCCAATATCTTTAGTTACGAATGGTTCCACGCCTCCAGAGCCAGAGGAGGACGAAATCAGTAACATCATCTCGAAGGTTCCAGTTATCGCCATGGATGACTTGTAATATGATCTCCGGTAAATCACCCATAAGAGGTTTAGTCCCTAAAATCACTCATCTGACCAAAGAGTGGATTACTCGGCTGACATCCTGCGGATATAAGCCAGACATTGGCGGCGGGAACCTGTAAATTCGGCTTCAGGTACTTCACCTTTAATCAGTGAGTAGCGAACTTGATTATCGGAAATGGTGCAAACTACTGACCACATATTTTTGCTAAAGGTAGTGTCCTAGAC
>JALYGX010000174.1 GCA_030776905.1 Cyanobacteriota bacterium
GAACGGTGCTTGGGGACTGGACTATTGAGGATATGGGTAGCAAAAACGGGACGCGATTGCATGAACGCCCTGTAACCTCGCCTCAAAAGGTAAATAACGGCGATGTTGTTTGGCTGGGGGCTGTTAGACTTTTGGTTCTTTTGACCGATCCTCCTCAACCTAGTACGACAAAACTACAACCTCCTGCTCAAGGAACAACCATCCTTCGCAATGTTAAAGAGCTGCAACAGCAATGGATACAAGCTGATGGTCAGGGTGACGATGTCAGCAACAAAGAAAAAGCCATTGCTCGCCTGAAAGACTTAGTGGATATAGCCAAGAGTCTGAGTGCAGCTGAATCTATAGAAGCTATTTTCTTGCAGGTACAGCAAGTCGTTTTCCGTTACCTCAAAAGTATTGAGCGTTTAGCTTTATTGATCGATGTAAGTGGTTCAGGTAAACTTGAATTGCTGAATGCTGCAGCCAGAAACGTCTCCCAACAGCAGAATCTAGCAGCTAATGGAAATTGGATTAGCCAAACCATCTGTCAAAAGGTATTTACAGAAAAAGTAGCTATTCAAACGGCTGATGCCCAGATAGATCAACGTTTTGAAGGACAGCAGAGTATTTTGGTCAAAGGCATTCGTAGTGCCATTGCTGTCCCTCTGTGGGACGAAAATAAAGTGGTTGGTGTTCTTTATGCCGATGCCCATCATTCTTCAAACCACTGGACTAAGGAAGGAGAGGAAGATCTCAGCTTTTTTTCGACTTTAGCGAATCTTGTGGCTTCTAGCGTGCAGCGTTGGCTGTTGGCACAGAAACTCAGAAGCGAAGAAGCAATTCGGCAAAGATTAGAGCGCTATCACTCTCCGGCAGTGGTGCAGCAGCTAATAGCTTTAGGAGCATTACCAAACGGTCGGCTACCACCTACAGAAGGTGAAATCAGCATTCTATTTGCTGATATTGTCGGCTTTACTGCTCTTTCAGAACGCTTGAGTCCAGGGCAGATTGCGGAATTACTTAATAGTTTGTTCGAGGAGATGCTGCAAGAAGTTTTTGCCGTCGGCGGCACTCTAGATAAGTATATTGGAGATTGCATGATGGCCTTTTTTGGCGCTCCTGAACCTCAGGAGGATCATGCCGAGCGGGCTGTTGCCGTTGCCAGGGGAATGCTGACTCGTCTAGAGAATCTTAATGCCCGTCAGGTTTTGCGTGAACCACTGCAATTACGGATTGCTGTCAATAGCGGTAAGGCTGTGGTTGGAGATGTAGGAAGCTCTCAAAGGGTAGACTATACCGCCTTAGGATCAACTATTAATCTGGCTTCCCGCATGGAAGCCATTTGTCTCCCTGGTGCATGTGTCGCGAGTGAAGCTACTTATAGAAGGCTGGCGCGACAGCAAGACTGGGAGGAGATGGGAGAGTACCGTTTCAAAGGTATTGACCGACTAGTACAGGTTTATCAAATGAAGAGGCATTGCTCACCTGTTGGGCTGGGTTATGGTGGACGCGATCGCTCTTCTGGTTGAACCCACATTTCAGAAGGGGCTGGCTGCCACGCATCAAGGAGTACTCCGCCTAACTCTCTCAATGCAGCCGGCAAAGATGTCGCATTTAATTGAGCAAGACTTGCACTCGCGCTCCCCAGTGTAGCTGCAACTGAGACTGGGCGTTACCACCGTTAACTGCAATCTCTACCCAACCTTCACTGCTAGTCAAAGCGACAAAATCCCCTAGCTGGCGATCGCTATAAGTTTGACCACCTTGAATAATGCGATCGCCCACAGTAACTGACCAAGTTTTTCCTCGGATATCAGCGGCGGGAATGTTAGTAATTAAATTACCGAAGTGGTCGATATATTGGATGCAACCCTCAATACCAGTATCCGTTGGTGTCGGTTCGGGAATCATCAGTTGAACCAGGGTTTCGGGGTCAATGACTTCTCCCAATTGTTCGATAGCAATGCCACTAGCAAGATGCGCTCCAGCGGCGGCAAAGATATCTCGACCGTGGAAGGTATTGCTAGGTGTTGGTGTCCGCCAGTATTGCGGGTTGGTTAGCTCAACGGCGACGATTACTGGGTTTTGATTCAAGACACCAGTAAATAACCCATTATCTGGCCCCACCAGGAAACCCGCATCGAGTTGGAGAGCAATTCCTCTCCGTTGACTCCCTACCCCTGGATCGACTACCGCAATATGTACCGTCTCCTTGGGAAAGTAGGGCACAGCATTCATTAAGCTAAAGCGAGCGGCTGCAATGTTTTGAGGTGGAATCTGATGGGTAAGGTCTACTACAGTCAAACCGGGGTTAATTTGGGCAATAACACCCTTCATTACACCCACATATACATCACTCCCGCCAAAATCGGTTAAAAGAGTGATGATCGTGTTTTGAGGCATCTTAAAGTCTTAAGGGTAGCTTAGTTAAAAAACATGAGAGTCTGCTCTGTTGGGCAGACTCTCGACACATTGGGTCACAGAGCTACTTAACTTACTTGCGGCTCAACAGGTTGAGTCCCTGTCTTCTCAGCAGGTGGCGTCGCCAGAAGCTGTTTGCACATTTGATCTAAATCGTCCGTTCTTTGTGCAATGATTAGGTCTGCTAGTTTTTCTAGATTCTTGATATTTTCCTCACTCGCATCATCCATATGGTCATTAGCGGTACTCAAGAATTGTTGGAAACGATAGTATTGTGGGGGTTCATTCTCAGCCTTCGGCAGCAATTGTTCTAGTTGAACAGCTACCGATTCACTTGAACCATCCAACGTAATATTAAGAAGCGGTTGTACCCATCCAATTAGTCCCCAATTTTTTGCCTGATCGTAGGGGTATCTACGGGTGAGTGACCCTGTACCCAGCGAGACTACCAGTATCTCTTCTAGATGTAGTGGGTTGCCAGCTTTTTTAGAGTCAATTATCGCCTCCATGAGTGCAAGTGACGTTGGATTATTAGCAAATATTCCACCATCCACTAATGAATAGAAACCCCTATCAGTTCGATGGGCTGTGGGAACCTGGTAGGGTTCAAAATAAGTCGGTGCGGCAGAAGTCGCCATTGCCGCTTGTTTCATGGTGAAGCCAGTACATATCTTCCGGAACACAGGAGAATCCGTTACTTGTTTGCGGGATTTACTTGTAAAGAAAACTGGTACCCGTAGCTCAATATCGTAGCTAGTGATAAAAACTTCTTTTAGTGCATCAGGGAGAGCTGTATCTCCAAAATATTGCGTTAAGACGTTGTCTCTGCCATCCGAAGAGTACTTTGGTCTGACCAAGTCATCAACGTCAGTAAAGCGCTCTGGAAATGGCTCGTAAAAGATGCGATCTCCGTTTTCCCGATACAGTTCGCTCAGTTCCTTAGCTGTGTAGTGAGGTTCCTTAGGCTGCTTCGGATCTGGCTTGGTAAGACCTAGCGCCAAAATACCACCCGTTGAGGTACCCGCAATCAGATCGAATAATTCACAAATCCGCTTTCCCGTGCGCTTCTCAATCTCAGCTAGAATTTTTGCTGGGATAATTCCTCGAATACCTCCGCCGTCGATTGATAATATTTTGAATTTGTAAGACATATTCCCATCTACACTAACAGTCTTGAACTTTGTTACATTTTGCAGGTTAACTATTGCGAACACCTATCATAATTCTTAATAGATGCAAGCCAAATCAACTTGTGCAGGTAAAGCCACATAATTTATTTAAAAGCAGGATGGGCGCAAAAAGTTCTCTCCTCTGGCTCATCTGAACCAGTGCCTTGCTTAGTTTGGTTTTGTAATTTAGTCTCCTGGTGAGAAGATTGCGGCTTCAATGCTAATTAGCGCTTTTTCCAGGTCGTCGTTAACAATTTGTAGATCGAATTCATCTGCGGCATCGATTTCGGCTTTGGCACTACTCAGGCGTTTGGCGATCGCTTCTTCACTATCTTGACCTCGACTGCGAAGTCGCTGTTCTAGTTCAGCCACACTGGGAGGCAAAATGAAAATACGCAAGGCAGTGGGAAAGGTTGTGTGGATTTTCCTTGCTCCAACCACTTCAATTTCTAAAATCACTGACTGACCGAGTTGAATGTGCTGTTCTACTGCGGTACGGGGTGTTCCATAGTAATTTCCCGCGTACTCTGCCCACTCCAAAAGCTCGCCAGCTTCTACCATGCGTTCAAACTCGTCACGACTGACGAAGTAATAGTGTTTTTCATGAATTTCGCCGGGACGGGGTTGGCGTGTCGTTGCTGAAACGGAAAGATACAGTTCTGGATGCCGTTGTAGGAGCGATCGCAGTAAAGTACCCTTTCCAACGCCACTCGGTCCAGTTAATACGATGAGTCTGCCTGCTTGCATTTTGAGTGGAGAAAGCGCTCGGTGGTTATCCAAAAATAACTTCGCACATCATATATCGTTTTTGTCATGGTGATGAGTCATTTGTCCTTTGCTCTTGACCAATGACCAATGACAACGAACAAGAGAACCAAAAACGAGAAATTAATTTTTATTCAACGCCTTAATTATTGCTGCTCTGACCATCTTTGCTGATGACAAAGCGATGAGCAACGGTTTCGGGCTGGATCGCAGAGAGAATGATATGGCTGGAATCGGTAATAATTACGGCTCTAGTGCGACGCCCGTAAGTTGCATCAATTAACTGTCCGCGATCGCGTGCATCACTAATGATACGCTTGATAGGGGCAGACTCTGGAGAAACAATCGCAACGACTCGGTTTGCCGACACGATGTTACCAAAACCGATATTAATCAGTTGAATGTCCATGAAGAACTAACGGCAAGAGCCGAATGAGGAGCGATTAAGAGAGACTTAACTTTTATGGTATCCACAATAATTTAGGCTTACAAGGCTAAATTCGGCAGAAAAACCTGATTTTATGTTTTATACGCTTACTTTCAATAAAATCTACTACCTTTAGGCAGAAAATGAATCGTAGAGCGATGTTTTAATAAATTGCCGTAGGTGAGGATAGAGAGGCTGGATAGGAACTCTCAGATTGAAGCAATAATTCTCCGTTTTTTTTAAGATGGGGCAGTGTCAAGTGATTATCGAAAAGGCGGCTTGTGCAACCGGTTGACTTTACTACCCTAACGGCAGCTTGTTCTGAGTTGCGTACCGAATGGATTCCCGGACGCACCGAACAAGTTTATCAGCGCGATCGCTATACCATTGCGATCGCTTTGCGTACTCTGAAGGGTCGGGGTTGGCTAATTATTTCCTGGCATCCCCAAGCCGCTCGAATTTGCTTGGGCGACCCACCCCCGAAGACCCCCGATACCTTTACCTTTAGCGACCAACTGCGGCATCAGTTAAGCGGTCTTGCCTTAGTATCCATCGATGCGATCGCGCCTTGGGAGCGCGTATTAGATCTGAAATTTGCTCGTCGCCCTGGAGAGCCAGCGCTCTTTCACCTGTACGTCGAAATTATGAGCAAATACAGTAACGTCATCCTGACCGATGCCGACAATCAGATTATTACTGTTGCTCATCAAGTTAGTGCCCAGCAGTCCAGCATCCGTCCCATTCAAACAGGTCAGCCCTACGAACTACCCCCTGCCCTGACTGGCACTCTACCCAGCTTGAGCGAATCCCAAGAGCGCTGGCAAGAACGAGTCAGTCTAGTACCAGGAGCTTTGCAACGTCAGTTACTTAAGAGTTACCGGGGTTTAAGTCCATCCCTAGTACGCTCAATGGCACAAGCTGCTGCTCTAGACCCGAACCAGTCCACCGAAAGCCTGAAGGCTTCTGACTGGCAAAGGGTATTTCAGCACTGGCAAGAATGGCTGACTATTTTAGAGAGTAATCATCTGTCATTAGCCACTGACCAAAGACAAAGGACAAATGACAACCAGCAAAATGCCTCAGCCGTCCATGAATTTCAACCCGGCTGGACAGACCAAGGCTATACCGTCCTAGGCTGGGATGCTGTTAAGCAAGCTAAAAACGTTCAAACCTTACTTAATTCCTACTACACCGCCGAGCTGAATCAACAAGAATTTGCTCAGTTGCGCCACCAACTCAGTCAGAAACTGGGCAATATCTTAGGAAAATTACGCCAGAAAGCGTCTACCTTTGAAGACCGCTTACAGCAATCTGACCAAGCAGACCAATATCGCCAACAAGCGGACTTGTTAATGGCGTACCTGCAAAATTGGGAACCGGGGATGAAGACTATCACCCTGGCGGACTTTGATACCAACCAGCCCGTCACAATTCCCTTAAATCCAGAAAAGAATGCCGTCCAAAATGACCAAGCCCTATAAAAGCGCCATCAGAAGCTCAAACGCGCTCGGAGTGCTGTTGAACCATTGCTCAACGAGGTGCAAGGAGAAATTCAGTATTTAGAGCAGGTAGAGGCATCGTTGAGTCAGTTGGAGATTTACAAAGCTCCAGAAGACTTACAAACATTACAGGAAATCCGCGAGGAACTGATTCAGCAACGCTATCTAGATGTCCCAGAGCAGCGCAGTCGCGATGTTGCCGATGTCTCTGAGCCATACCGATATCAAACACCCAGTGGATTTGAATTGTTGATCGGTCGTAACAATCGACAGAATGACCAACTGACTTTTCGCACGGCTGGGGATTATGACCTTTGGTTTCACACCCAGGAGATTGCTGGTAGCCATGTGTTAATGCGTCTCCCAGCGGGAGCTGTGCCTGATGAAGCCGATTTGCAGTTTGCGGCTGACCTTGCTGCCCACTATAGCCGAGCGCGTCAAAGCGACCAAGTGCCAGTCGTCTACACCGAACCCAAGTACGTCTACAAGCCCAAAGGCGCGAAACCGGGTATGGCAATTTATAAGCAAGAACAAATCATCTGGGGGCGTCCTCCACAAGGCAGCAACTATCTAATGAGAGATATCTCTGTATAAACGTGTAAATTTTTTTAAAAAAAAGTAGTTTATGTTACGATAAATATAAAGAAATCTTACTGCTGCCGAGTGGGAACGTGCAGCCGAGATTCTCTCCATGTAGAGCGACAACATCAATAGCAACTGTAAAAGACCAGCGACGCGATCGCTGGTCTTTTAAGTAAAGGTATTCAAACCACTACACTCGCACCCAGCTTAACTAGAAACGAAATGTAGTTCGGATCGTGCCAATCACGAGATCGGTATTGTTAGAGTTGAAGCCAGGAGCCGTAATCCAGATAACCCCAGGCGTTACAGAGATATTATCCGTTAGCTGCATTTGGTAGAACGCTTCTATGTGCAGTGAAACATCAGGGTCTACGTTGTTAAAGCTGTTGGCAATCTGGGTTAGTGCGGGTGCTGAGTTTAACAAGGCTAGTCCGGCGGGAATCAAGGCAGGATTTAAGGAAGAGGGATTGACTAAGTTTTGATTTACGTCGATGTCTGTATTCAGAACAAATGGCTCTACTCCAACAATGATTCCTGCCAAGTTGCCTTTTTTCCCAAGATTGGGGAAGGCTAGGGTAATCGCGCCGTTGATGGTATCGATGCTGCCACGGCTAAATAGTCCATTGGCTGTAGATAGAGTATTAGTTTGCGTGTAGCCAACCAAACCACCGAGAACAAAGCGATCGCTCGCCTGCCAAGATACCTCTAGTCCATAGGAATTGCTAGCGATCGGGATATTGAGGTCAAAACCAAGCGGAACTCCAGCAAAGTCAGGCTGTCTCAGTAAGTCGCCTACCGTGCCGTTGAAAGTGATAGGGGCAAGAGGAGGTGTTGTTGGTGCTGGTAGCGTAATTGATGGTGAAGGTGTGATTGGTACTGGTAACGGTAGGTCTATTGGAAGTGCAAGCGGTGCGGGTAGCGTGGTTCCGGCTGGAATTGTAGTTCCTGCTGGCAGCGTTATTGTTCCTGGCAAGGGTGCTGGTGCTGGAACCGTTATGGCAAAGGGAAGGGTTGTTGGGGCATCCAGTGTTGTTCCGGCGGGAAGCTGCGTTCCCTGAGGAAGCTGTGTTCCGGCTGGAATGGGTTGAGAGGCTGGAAAGACAATGGGAGTTCCTGGGGAAGCAGGAGGTTGAAGGTTGATATTGACAGGTTGATTTGCCAGTTGCCGAATAAATGTCTGGGGGTTAGAAGCTGGGCTACCCGTCAGGGTTTCGCGGTTGTAGGAGTTAATGTAAGTTAAGCCGAGCTGGAATCTGCTGTTGGGTTTATAAACTAGCTGTGCCATAGCACCGTATGCGCTATTGAATAAACCTCTACTGGCTTCAGGATTGTTAGTCTCCCCCGCTAAATACCCCAAACTCAGTTCCAAACTATTGCCGAACTGATGCCTTAAGCCAACTCCAGACCCTT
>JALYGX010000175.1 GCA_030776905.1 Cyanobacteriota bacterium
AGCAACTCCGGCACAATTTGGCGCATCACCACCAAGTTAGGGGGCGACATGAAAGGAATAGAAAACTTTAAGAGGCGACCAATCCAGTAAGTAAAGCTACTAACTCGATAAAAAACAACTTGGGGAACGTTCAAAAGTGCCAATTCCAAATTCACAGTACCTGACTTGGCGATCGCTAAATCAGCCGCAGCTAGCACTTCCTGAGTTTGACCCGATACAAGGGTGGCATTTAATCCATAACGCTGAATTGCCGCTTCAATTGCAGGGCGATAAACTTCCAGGGAAAGAGGAATCCAAAATAGAGGCGTTTGAGCTTCCTGACTGGCGAGTAACTTGGACTGAAGTTGCTTGGCTGCCTCAAAGACTATAGGCATCAAGTACTTGAGTTCCTGGCGTCTGGAAGCAGGTACAAGAGCGATCGCCGTTTGCTCTGGTGCAATTCCTAATGCTTTCCGCGCTTCCTCACGACTGGGGCTAGATTGCATCCTATCTACTAACGGATGACCTACCCAAGTCACTGAGGCTCCCTTTTTTTCAAAATAACGCGCTTCCTCTGGGAAAATCGCCAATAGCTGGTCTGTCATCTCGACAATCGTCATCGTGTCGCGGGGCACAATAGATCGAGCCGACCAAACCCAGTCCTGCGGACCGATGTAATAAACTACTGGCACCTGGGGTAGCTGGCGGCGGAGAAAACTACCAATGCTCAGATTTGGTCCCATATAGTCAATCAACACGACTACATCAGGCAACTGTTGCCGCAAGTACTGTTTGGCGCGACGTTGAATGGCTAAGGTAGGCAGCACAAAGGGCAGAGATTCGATAAGCCCCATCGAACCAATAGCCGTGGTATCGCCCAACAGCGTGGCACCAGCCTTCGCCATTCTGGAACCACCTAGCGCCACAATCTCTAATTCCAACCCCGTTGCCTGTGCCTGACGTTTTAAGCCGTCAATCAGCAGTGCCCCTTGTAAATCACCAGAAACTTCTCCGGTGCTGATAAAGATAGTTTTGACAGTCATTGGTTGTTGGTCATTAGTCATTGGTTATTGGTTATTGGTTATTAGTTATTTAGTTATTGAGAATTAATTGTTCCCTAAAAACTAATGACTAAGGACAAATGACCCATGACTCAATCCTCACGCTTAGTACGACGACCGGGAATTAAACCCCGGCGATTTTCCATCTGAGATAACTGCAAAAACCGACGCAGGTGTTGCAAGTGTTCGTTATCTTGTAGTAATTCTAGGTTTTCTAAAGCTTCATTGAGCGTGTATCCAGAGCGGTAAAGACTACGGAATGCCTTCTTGAGTTGTCCTAGTTCAGCCGTCGTCATACCAGCACGCTTGAGACCGACTAAATTAAGCGATCGCACTCGTGACGGATTGCCCTCAACCAGCATATAGGGTGGCACATCCCTGTCTATGCGACTACAACCACCTACCATCGCTAGACGCCCAATGTGAACAAATTGATGAATGCCTACAACCCCACCAATCACTGCCTTCGACTCAATATGAACGTGACCCGCCATCGCTAACCCGTTGGCAATCACAACCGAGTCTCCAATCACACAATTGTGAGCAACATGGACGTAAGCCATCAAGAGATTGCCATTACCTATCACAGTTGCCTCACCAGCCGCTGTTGCTCGGTTAATTGTGACGTACTCGCGAATCCGGTTGTCATCACCAATTCTTACCCATGTTGGTGCACCGTCATACTTTAAGTCTTGGGGTTCCAAGCCAATTGCTGCACCAGGAAAGATTTGATTCCTCGCTCCAATCTCGGTTAGTCCGTCCAGCACTACATGAGCGCCAATGGTTGTTTCTGGACCAACCTTCACATTCTCCCCAATCACCGCGTAGGCACCAATTTTAACCGTCGGATGGACTTGAGCGCCTGGGTGGATAACAGCAGTGGGATGAATTAGTGTTGCCATAGGAGTGGGTGAGTTTTGAATATAGTTGTTAGTTATTAGTTGTTTGTTATTAGGACAACAAACAACAAACAACAAACAACTGCATGACTCAGAGAAATTTTTAGTCTACAAGAGAAAACATCAGTTCGCCTTCTGCAACTCGCTGACCATCAACGAGGGCGCGAGCCTGCATCTTCCCAAAACGACGGCGCTTAATGGACAACAGTTCCGTTGTCATCACCAGTTGGTCGCCTGGAACTACGGGACGGCGGAAGCGAACTTTGTCTATTCCGGCAAAGACAAATAAACCGCCCTCCATATCGGGCAGTTGAGTTAAAACGATACCACCAACCTGAGCCATTGCTTCCACAATCATGACCCCAGGCATCAGCGGACGCCCTGGAAAGTGCCCTTGAAAGTAAGGTTCGTTGAAGGTAACGTTCTTAATGCCAACGGCTCGCTTCCCTGGAACGTATTCAATCACGCGATCGACTAATGCGAACGGATAGCGGTGGGGTAGTATTTTCTGAATGTCTTCCAGGGTGAAAATTGTCTTAGGAGATGACTCGCTGTTTGGCACAGGAGCGGTTTCTATAGAGTCAGTGTGGGTGTTAATGTCGGTCAGTATGGACATGACAAATTTGGTTGGAGCGTTGGGCGTTGGGGCAGGCGTTGGGACAGGGGCGAGACTTTTGATATCGGACAAGCCCCTCACTCTTACAGGCACAGGAATCCCGTGCCCTACTCACCGATATGCCACAGCCAGCTTTTTAGCAAGTTGGATGTGCAGATTATGGCTGGCTTTGTAGGCGAGGAAGTGAGCTACAGGAAAATTGCCTAATAAACTTAAATCCCCTACTAAATCTAAAAGTTTATGACGCACTGGCTCATTTGAAAATCTTAAGGGAGGATTAAGCCATCCTTGTTCATCACAAACCAGTGCATTTTCCAAGCTGCCCCCTTTTATTAAACCAGCTTGTTGCAACTGTTCGATTTGGTGAGCTAAACCAAAAGTTCGAGCCGGAGCGATCGCTTCTGCGAAACTCTCCTGTCCCGGCGTCCAGCTATGCCACTGCTTCCCAATTGCAGGTAAGTCAAACTCAATCCCATAAGTAAATCGGGTGATGGGTGCTGGTAAGGCAGCAACAAAAGCATCCCCTTGAGATACAAAGACTGCCTCCTGTAGCACAAAAGACGAGAGAGAGTTGTCTGGACTAGGGGAAGAATCTTCTACTGACATCTCGGAGAGAGAATTCTTCTTTGCCTCCCCTGCCTCCTTTGCTCCTGATGCCACGACTCCTACAGAAGCGATCGCCTCCACCCAATTCTTTGCCGAACCATCCAAAAGCGGAACTTCCGGGCCATCAATTTCAATTCGAGCATCATCAACGCCACTGCCTGCTAGTGCTGCCAACAGATGTTCCACAGTCCGGACGCTAGCCTCTTTCTCCGTAGAGGCATCATTCATGGCCTCTGTGCTGACCTCGATTGGTATCCGAAGTTCGGTAGAAAGTCTCGTTTCGCAGACAGCATCTACCTGCGCTGGGATAACAGGTGCCCCAGGTAGGTCAACCCGAACAAAATAGCGCCCCTCTCCAGCAGTAGCTGGCAGCACCCGCACGGTTGTAAAGATACCGCTATGCAGTCCGATGCCCGAACGTTCAAACTCAGCCTTTAGGGAGTGCTGTGTCCTGTAAGCGTTGCGGGGCGTAGCCCGTCCTGAGTTTTGAGTTAAAGAAATACTCATATCTAAATTGTTTATTGTTTGCTAGCAATAAGTGGAGTTGACTAAGGTTATCAGCATGGTGCTGTGCTGAGTTGTTCGTTGCCAACGAGTAGGGAGTGCTGATGACTGATGACTACTCCATCGTTACTTTGCACTTCTCTTTATGGTTTTGTAGTTAATAGACTAGGGGCAAAACGCTCCTTTAGCTTAGACGACGGCAGGATTTACACGAAATTAGCCTTTTCGCCAAACTATTAACTCAATTCTTCCAGGCTAGCAGCGTTCAACAGGCGTTTTTAAGTAGCACCCCTGCCCTATCCTTCATATTCACTGTCAATCTCAACATCAAGCGTCTCTTCATCAACTCGCAGGTACAATACGTTCGGACGACAGCAAACTTGACAATCTTCGACATAAGATTGTTGTCCACCAGCGCTGAGGTCCACAAAAGTCACATTGGGTTCGCCGCAATAAGCACAGGTATATTCAGATGTTGTTTGCATTTTACTTAGATCTCAGATTCCGTACCCTCTTACGCTGAAAGGACTTTTGACTTCCAAGGGAGCGGCACTAATAGTAAGGCGGGCAATGCCCGCCCTATGCATACAGACTCTGCGTAAGTCGTGTTGTGTAAGTTCAAGTTCACAAGCGTTAGCCGTGAGGACGCCCCGCGAGGCTAACCCTAGGGACACTGGATTAATCTTTTTTCTCTTGTTGTTGCCGATCTTTGACAGCCTTAGTCAATAGGTAGGTGGCTAGGCTACTTAGCGATCGACTTTCTTCTTCAGCCCATTTTTCTAGAGCTGCCTGGATGTCCTCCGGTAGATAAGCAGTTACCCGCCCTTTAAGTTTCGGCATTTCTACATTCTTATACTCTAACCTATTCTATTATATACTCTTTCAAGGATTATTAGTTGATTACAATGGAGAATACTATATTTTAAGTTGTTTAAAATTATATAAAAGTAGATAAACCTAATTGCCTATTTGTTCCTATGGATGGAGTAATTCAAGGCGGCTTACGCTGTACTCTAAATCTCAAATATTTTAGAGAATGCCCTTGGGCGCTCCTCCATTACTCACCATGTCACAAGCCAGTCTCAACGAACTTGCCGAGCAGGGAGATAACAAGGCGATGGTTGATAGTTCACAAGGAGCCGATGTGCTAACGCAAACAGCCGAAGGTATAGCCACCCTGCTCAACCGCAGTTTTGAACCCAAAGGCGTGACGGCGAAAGCTGCCATCAAGAACGATGGTTTGCACATTATCTTGGAAGCTACTGAAACTCCCCATCAAAAAGAATCTCTCTCTCTCGTTCGCGAATTAGTTAGCCGCTTAAAACTGGCATCGCTTAAAACTGTCAGCGTCTATGGGCGTCAAATTGGTGACGAGATTCCCGACTGGCATGAAACGTTTTTGTTGGCTGATGCTGTGGCAGGACTTTCCCCCAAAAAAGCAGCAGAGGACGAGCCATTTTCTTTTGGCTCTTTGACGAGGATGGTATCAGGGATTGGTGAGTCGATTGGTAACACTACATCCCATGTTGGTAAAGCGGTAGTGGAAACGGCAACTGGGGTGGGGGAGGTTGTTGGCAAAACAACGTTTGCTACGGGGAAGGTTTTTGTAGATACAGCGGCTGGAGTAGGTAAGGCGGTTAGTGATACAGCCTTTAACAGCGGTAAAGCGATGGTGGAAACAGCCGTTGGACTAGGAGGAGCGCTTGGCAGTAACGTATCCCAAGTCAGTCAAGCCGCCGCCAAGACAGCAGTAGGAGTCGGAGGAACAGCAGCTAAACACACTTACCAAGTACTTGCCCAAATCACTCAATTTGTTGCAGGCGCTCCCATCCTGCGAAGAGTAGTAGACCAGGTAGATTTAGTTAAAGTTGAGGAGTCGGTAAGGAAGCTCAAGCAAAAGTATCCGAATGAAACACCTAGACAAATCGCTCACCGATTTATGTTGGAGAAAGCGATTTATGCAGGAAGCACGGGGTTAGTTACCAGCTTAGTGCCAGGAGCGGCGGCGGCGTTGTTTGTCGTCGATTTGACAGCGACATCGGCATTACAGGCAGAAATGGTCTATCAGATTGCAGCGGCTTATGGGCTTGATATACGCGATCCTGTACGTAAAGGTGAAGCCTTAACGATTTTTGGTTTAGCGCTTGGGGGTAATCGAGCGGTTAAGGCGGGTTTAGAGTTGTTGCAAAATACACCTGTAGCAGGAGCTGTGATTGGTGCTAGCTCTAATGCCGTGATGCTTTATACGGTTGGGTATGCTGCCTGCCGCTTTTATGAAGCCAAGCTGGATTCGGAGGCAACGGAGGCAACCCTAGCGGCGTCCAAAGAGGCAAGCGAAGACTATTTGAAAACTGCGATCGCGCAACAAATCATTATGGATCAGATTCTGGTTCACGTCATCTGTGCTGGGAATCCTAGAAAGTCCTGGGAAGACGTTTTACCAGAATTAGAAGCCTTGAATATCAGCCCTGCCTCCTTATCGGTGATTAAGGCTAACATAAAATCTCCTCCATCCTTGGAGGGGCTTCTCGCTCAACTCAGCCGTGATTTTGCCGTACCCCTCTTGGCTCAATGCGATCGTATTATTCAACAAGATGGAGTGACGACATCAGAAGAAGCTAAGGTAATCGAAAAGATTTCTCAGAAGTTTCAGATTAACTTGAGCACGATGAAAACGCAACTCATTTCAGGTTAAGTGACTGAAGAATTCTCGATTTAGAGCATATCCGCAACGCGAGTTTTAGAGAATTTAAACCACGGCTGAACACAGATCGAAGATAGGTGTTCAGTCCGGAGTGAAAGAATTTTTCGGAGAGGCTCTTAGAGGATTAGATTATGATGAGACAAGGGTTTCTTTTTTCAACTCAGATTCACTAAACCAGCCCCACTCATAAGCTTTGCCATTTTCATCAATTCTGAATAGTAGATATTCCCAATCCAAATATTCTGTTGCTGCATAGTCTAGGGGAACAAACTGTAAGCCTTTGATTAAAGCTTCATAAACCTTGCCTATTCGTAAAAGGAGTGACAAGTGAAAAGACTTCAATATAAACTCTTTACTCTCGACTTTTCACTTGTCACTTATAGTCTAATTAGGCAAATTAGATGGGCAATAGCTTATATTAAAGTCTATTTTTCTTCTACGTACAT
>JALYGX010000176.1 GCA_030776905.1 Cyanobacteriota bacterium
ACGGTGAGCTAATCAACTTGAAATTGTACTCGCTTACTTAAGGCTATTTTTCCATTAGTTGCGTAATACTATTTACTGATATGTACGACAGATAAGCCATTTTTGTAATACTATTTTCTGGCTATGGATTGATGTCTTACCCTAGTTATGACTTGCTTAAAATAACTCTCTCCTAGAAAGTAAGTTAAAAGTAGGATGGATAATACCCAATTATCTCTACTTGTAGAAAAATTTCCAGAAAGCTTGAAGTTACTTGTGCAGCAAGTCTTGGGGATTTTATTCAAATTCTTTCAAACGTTAACATCGCCAATCCTGTTCGAGCAGTTACAGAAATTCTTGAGGTTATCGGTTGCTGAAAATTGAATTATGAGAGACTATAAAAAAGTATTAGTAGTAGCATCTAAATTTTTACCTAGCAGCAAGAACCACGTTCTAAACGCCATGACAGATAAGAAATTTGCAAAAATGGTATCCATCTGTGTAGGCTTGACGAAAAACACCTTTTCTTCGTGGCTCTAAAAGCGGGACAACAGACGCTGCGTCGTTTAAGGATAATGAGACTCCTTACCTTATGCAGGGGAAGGTGGAGATTCTTCGGTTAGACTTGACTAACCCAGACCTCAAAGTCATTTAAAGGACATGGTGTTTTGGTCTTACAGTACTCTTTTGCACATTCACTGCCGCGAACGGGATGCACCGTACTATACTAAAGCTCCGGCGCGTTCCTCACCAGCCCAGTCAAGTTTAGATTGGGTCTTCAGTCAGACTTTGATAAAACTGAGCGGGACGGCTGAGTAAATTCATTAAATATTTATAGTAAGTAGGCGGTTCAATATATTAAATTAAATAAAAATTGATTAAATTAGTTTAAGGACTTCTTTTAAGAGTCTCGATTAAGAGTCTTGATCCAATGGAGTATAAAATGGCTACTAAAGTAGTGACCTTCAGGCTACCAGAAGATCTCATAGAAGCAATTACGTTGCAAGCCAACGCCAGCGGCAGATGTAAAACCGCTGTGGTTATTGATGCACTCAAGCAGGCATTTGGCTTTCCTTCTAGCCCAACATCCGCTTCCCTGGAAGGGCTTCACAAAAAACAAGAGGCACTACAAAAAGAAGTTGCATTCTTGAATCAGCAGTTAAGTGAGTTCGGTAGTGAAACGCACTCATACGGCAACACGCGCTACCTAGAAGAACTGCATCAGGTTACAGCTACTAGTCAACCTTTACTCGATGAAGTCTTTTTACCTTCACCAACGGCTTACCAAACTCACACGGTTGAGAAGGCAATCGATTTGACAGATAGCAGCCGAGTCGATAGCCAAGAGTCAGAACCAGATAGTGGTGGTAGAAGCAATGAATTGGATGAGACTCTGCAAAATCTGGTAGCTAAGGTGGAGCAGCGAGCAAGGATGCTCGAACAGGTTCTTACGGCATCTGTAGACCATGTCTGTATGTATGACAGGTTGGGTAGGTACACTTACGCCAACCGCGCATTTATGCAGTCATTTAGCTTGGAGCGGACTGAACTCTATGGTAAGACGTGGCAGCAAATAGGCTTGCCCTTAGACCCAATGAAAATGTTCGAGGCAAAACTGCAAATTGCCTTAGCGACAGGGCAATCCATTGCGGAGGAAATGGCGCTCCCGACTGTCAATGGAGTTAGAGACTACGAGTACATCCTTAGTCCTATCCATAGCACGGATGGCAGTGTTGAAGCCGTAGTGTACACGGCAAGAGATATTACCGAGCGCAAGCAGGCAGAGGAGTCGCTACGAGAATCTGAAAAAAATTACCGCAACTTGTTCGAGTGGGCATCAGATTCAATCTTTATCACCGATTCTTCAACCCAACATCTCTTAGACGTGAACGAACATGCTGCACGGCGGTTGGGGTATACCCGCAAACAACTTCTCCACTTACCGGCTGAGGTGATTAGTCCACCGATGGACCCAGAGCATCGAGCCGCCGTGATTGGGCAGTTGTGGAAGGTTGGTAGTGTCACCTTTGAACACGTTCACCAGTGTAAAAATGGTGCACAGATGCCAGTTGAGATTAGCAGCCGGGTGGTTGAATATGGAGGTCAACTAGCGATTCAAAGCTTTGTCCGCGATATCACCCAGCGCAAGCAGGCACAGGAAAATCTCGCTCTTTATCGAGAGGTAATCTCGCATTTGAGAGAAGCGATCGCGATCGCTGACTTACAGGGTCGTTACCTGGAGCAGAACCGGGCACATAACTTACTTCTAGGATACTTAGATGATGAACTGCCAGAGCTGACAATCCCATCCCTCCTAGGAGAAGACGTATTCGCTGCTATGACTGGGGGACTCAGCAAGAATGGTGGCTATCGGGGTGAAGTCACCAGCCGCACAAAGAGTGGCGAGTTGCTTGCCTTGGAACTAGCAACCTTCGTTGTTTGCAATGATGCGGGTGAGCCAGTCTGGTATGTAGAAACCAAGCGCCAGATCAGCAAGCCGTAGTTTCCTTAAACTAAGTGGTTTTAGTCGTTCACTCACTTTCATCCTCGCACCTAAAGGTGTGGGGATTTTAGTGGTAACTTGGCTTATATCGCAAAGTGCTGAGTGCTGAGTAGCGAATTCTCAAAATTCACAGACAGTTAGAGTTAGAGAATTTATGTTGATTGCGACCTTGTTGCTTGGCACTATACATGGCTGTATCTGCCCTCTTAATCAAGGTTTCCTCGACTTCGCCATCTAAGGGGTAAATGCTGATCCCAATACTGACTGTGACAAAAACATTTTGTCCTTCCAACACGAATACTTGAGATAGGGCTTGGAGAATTTTTTCTGCTACTCTGGCAGCATATTCTGCCTGAGGAATACCGGGGAGAATTACTGTAAATTCATCACCACCGAGCCGCGAGACAATATCGCTGTTGCGTAAGCCATTGGTGAGGCGCTGGGCAACTACTTTTAGCAACTGGTCTCCAGTGTCGTGTCCTAAGGTATCATTGACTTGCTTAAAGCCATCTAAATCCAGGAACATCAGTGCTAGTATCTGGTTATTGCTACGCGCCCGCTCCAAAGACTGACTGAGGGATTCGTGGAAGTATTTACGATTACCAAGTCCTGTGAGGGCGTCATGATAAGCCAAATAACGCAATCGATCTTCTGAAAGTTTGAGTTCGATATTGGCACGAGTCAACTCAGCAGCGGTTTGTCTCAACTCTTGCTCCGCACGCTTACGTTCTGTGATGTCTCGGATAATACCCACTAAGAAGACATTCCCAGCCGCATCTTTATGAAGTGACTTTTTAGTGGCAATTAAGTGAGTCGTACCAAAAGCATCTGTCAATTCTTCTTCATTTTCCTGGGCTTGACCCGTCTGGAATACGAGTTCATTTTGACTCCAGAAGGCGTCAGCTTCGTGTTTAGGAAAAATGTCATAGTCTGACTTTTCCATTAATATCTCAAGTGGATAGCCAGTGAGTTGACAATACGCCTGATTGAGAATAATCCAGCGATGTTCTTTGTTTTTGACAAAGACTGGGTCAGGAATAGTGTTAATGACAGTCTGCAAAAATTCTTTGGAGCGTTTTAATTCTTCCTTGAGGTGGGCAAGATGACTGGTGATGACAGCAGCCGACCCTAGTAACCCTAACAAGGGCGGAACAAGAGGCAGCCACCAACCTGCCAAAAAAGCCAGGGAACAGCTAGCGATTAAAGCCGCATTAACTAGGAGAAGCCCTAAGGATGCGCATCTAGGCGATCGCATCCGCCAGATAATGCCAGCACCAAAAGCAGACCACCCGAAAATCCACAACCATTCTACTAGCTCTGGCCAAACGTTGATTAAAGGCCGCCCGTCCAGCGTACTGCTGAGGATTTGACTGACAAAATTAGCGTGCAGCTCAACGCCAGACAGAGGTTTTGCCGCCCTAACCAAGTTGTTGCTGTAAGGGGTGTAGAAAAAATCTTGCAGACTGGGTGCTGTTGAACCGATGAGCACAATGCGATCGCGTATCCAACTAGAATTGACTCGATTTGCCAACACGTCTGCCATTGAAACCGTGCGAAAGCTACCGGGACGGCGAAAGTTGACCAACACTTGATAGCCGTTAGTATCTTCCCCTACATAGCCGCCGTCATTTCTCTGGAAGGGACGAAAGATAGTGCGATCGAGCTGTAAATAGTTAGGATTACTCGTTGCTCGTTTAGGAGTAATCTTTTCTGCCTTCAGATAAATCAAAGCCAGCTTCAGTGCCAAACTTTGATGAACTTTGCCATCCGTATGCCAATAAAGCAAACTGCGACGCAGCTTGCCATCGGTATCAATCACAATGTTATTAAAACCAACCTGGTTTCGTTGACTTAATGCAGGCGGGGCGGCGACACCTAAGCTTGTTTGGTCTTTGAGTTTCTCAATCCCAATCAAATTGGGGATAGTCTCACAAGCTTTGACAAATTCTGCTTGACCTGGCTTAACCGAAAAGTCGCGGTAAATATCTAAACCAATCGTGCGGGGCTGATAGGTATTTAATTTCTGAAGCAGCTGAGCCATAACCTGATCGGGAAACGGCCATTGCCTGAGCTGCTGTATATCTTTTTCATTAATTTCAACAATGACGATGCGCTCATCAGCGGCTTCTGGTAAACGTAGATGAAACAGCTGGTCAAAGGCGGCTAACTCCGATGACTGGAGTATCCCAATCAAGCGAAGCAGAATTACAACGGCTGTGACACCAGCCGCAGCCATCAACACCTGACGCTTGTGCTGAATCCACTGTTTCAGACTGCGACCTAAACTTACTTTTAACATCTGCATGACTGCACGATTATCCTAAGGTGCAGTTATAGACATCATCCCGATGCAGCCTGATAGCGATTAATTGTTTAAATGTTTCTATTTGTCTACCATTGGGTGAGCAAAAATTTAGCCCGCTCTCTCATTGCCTAACGTAGACTTTTAGAACGAATAGATTATCCTGATTAAGGCTGTAACGTCGAGAGAGCATATTGCAGAAGTTACTTAATCAGTATACTCAAGGAAAATCTGGTTAGAGCGCTACTAAAAACCCTAGAACTCCTGCGATCGGTGCTTCTCATCTAAATCTCAAGAAGCGAAAAATTTTCCAGAAAAAGCCTTAAGCCTCAAATCCGGCTTTGCACAAAAATCTCTCCAGTGGACTAAGAAAAGGACTGACCCAGAAGAAATCTACGCCATGATTGACAGCCGCCGCACCAGCAAGTCGTTCAATTATGTTTGAGTTATAAAAAACTAGGCTTCAGTTGTTTACTTCTAACTACTCGACTTCGACGAATCTTCAGGAAGATTTGTTGTAGATTGTAAACCTGAGATGGCAAAGAAGTATCCTGTTATCGCAGTTGCTAAGGGTGTGATTAGGGTGTAAAGCGTTTTAGCTGTGTCATTGATACCTGTAAAGGCTTTTAACCAGTTATAGCTTAGGTATTACTGAAGTAATTAGCTAATAGCGATCGCCTCTTCAACCCTCTCCACTCTGCACAGCATCAACATCTCAGGTGTAGGCAATGGAAAACTACTGTAACTATTTTTCTGACCAAAGAAGAATCAGGAGTCAGTAGTTAAGATGACTCTGTAGGCTGGCTCCTGAATTCTGCTAATGAGTCGTGCTATTTGTGCTTCGAGTTATTAGGTGTCCTTGGTAGTAAGAGCCAGCCCTAACCCCCCGGCAATGTGTACTTAAAATTGCGTGGTCCTTGATAGCCCGTTGCATCAGCAAGTTCTTCTAAAGTTTTGATGCCAGAGGTCAATTTTCCATTAATTTCCCAACTAGGGAACGCTTTAACTCCAGCATCGGCACAAGCTTGGGGTTGGGCATTTTTGCCATCAGCCGCACACTCAATGTAATTGAGTTCACTGACAGCCTGTTTCCCAAAAAGCTGCTT
Organism: Cyanobacteriota bacterium; assembly: GCA_030776905.1. GTDB lineage: Bacteria > Cyanobacteriota > Cyanobacteriia > Cyanobacteriales > Coleofasciculaceae > CADCTM01. The sequence continues at coordinate 5,891 of JALYGX010000176.1, forward strand.
CTGGTCGTAGCAGTGAGGACACCAATAGGCAAAGTATTCCTTAACACCGACTTTTTTCAGGTGACGCGCTAGAGCAATTTCAGATTCACCGGACGTTGTCGTAACTTCCCAACCAATGGGGGGTTGTGGAGCAGTAGAGACAACTGGAATTGGAGTGCGAGTTCCTCCAGACTTGGCAACCGGGTTACCAACCTGAGCGTAAACCCCCAAACTGCCAATCAGCGTCACCATCCCTATGACAATACCAATGAAGAAGAGTTGACCCACATCCTCCCAGCTCCGTCCAATCAAAGTTAGAGTTAACAAGCTGAGAGAGAAAAGAGCGGAACCGAGGCAGTACAGACAGACCGCTTTGATTTTAAACGCCAGCAGATACATTAAGTAGCCGCTAAAAATTGTCATTGCTGTTGCTCCAGCAAAGAGCAGCAACCAAGTCCAATCTTCTAATTTTGAGCGAAGGTCTTTGTTTTGCTCTGGCTTTATCGCTAGAGGACCTAAGGCAAACGTTGCCATGCTGATGTAGGCGAGGCAGCCAAATAATGCCAGAGGTAGACCAAAAACCGTCGCATAGGGGCTAGAGAGGACATCATTACAGCTAGAGGCACTGGCAGCGGCAGCTCCAGTTGTGGCAGCACTAGCGGTGCAAGCTACACTGCTACCAGTAAGTTTAACTACAGTCAAATAACCCGTTAATAAGGCTCCTATGACAGCGATCGCGCCGATCAGCTGACGAGACCAGCGATGAATCCAGGGAGCAGAACGTCGGCGACTCATAATAACTTGTTGGTTGTTGGTTGTTAGTTGTCAGTAGCTAATCGCTTAAGTTACTTACGAATGTAGCTTGATTGAAGACATTGGTTTCAGCTCGGTTTTAGCAGCAACACTCCGTCGCGCCGCTTCCACAAATTGACTGACGCGAATGGGGTCGATAGGTTGCTCGATGCGCCCTCGACGCTTGAGAGAACTGGAGACAATCACCCCATCTGCTGCCTGCATCAGTGTGGAAATATTTTCCCAATTTGCCCCACTCCCAATAAAAACGGGTGTGCCGTTGGCGGCCGCACTAGCTAGTTCCAAGTCTTCTAGAGTAGGAGGGCTACCCCTCGCCCACCCCGAAAGGATAACGCCATCTGCCAAGCCGCGTTCGATGGTTTCCTGCACCGCTGTTGTCAGATTGGGGGAACCCAAGGGTCGGGCGTGCTTCACCAGAACATCTGCCAATATTTTGACATCACTACCCAGTTCTCGGCGGTAGCGCAGGAGGTGATACGCCTGTCCCTCGATCAACCCCTGATCGGTTGCCATGACTCCCGTGAGGACATTGACGCGGATAAAGTGAGCACGAACGCAAGTAGCGATCGCTAGTGCACTTTGGGCATCATTTCGTAAAACATTGATCCCCATCGGCAGCGT
>JALYGX010000177.1 GCA_030776905.1 Cyanobacteriota bacterium
GTAAGATCCTGGTTAAGAACTTTGAGCGAACCCTAGCCAATGCCACAACCAAAATCAACCTTTGCTTCATTAGGCTAATGATTAAAAGGCTTTCAGCTTCTTCTTAAGATGTCAAATGGGTTCTATAGGTTTCAATAGATTTGTTCAACGCATAATTCCACCACCAACGGGCACAGCCGAAGTGTTGAGCCAAGAGTATTTCTTGCTCCGGTGTTGGATAGACGCGAACTTTGACAGCCTTGTGCAGCACTCAATATCACCTCAAGAGTCTCTTAATCTTATCACTTACTGGGGTTAGGGTTAAATGCAATCCTTTCATAATTTGGAAAACTCCGTCCCTCCGTTTTCCCGCCTTTCATCCCCAGGTTCCGCGTAGCGGAACTTGGGGACTTCCCGGCGATTCATTAAATAATTCTTAGCCTAGTTTCTTTTATCGTTCAAAACTGTAGATTTTTTGAGTGGCTAAATTGTCACAGATAGAGGACGGTGGCACGGTTAGAGGGTAAGTCTGTCGGTCTAGCTGAACTTGTAAGCCAATCATCGGATCGACACCGGAAGACACCAGAAATTCCAAGCGTCCGGTTTGGGGCCACTCACTCAAGGCGTCTAGAATTTTGGCGATCGCTTTTACATAGGGATGGCTGGGGTGCTTGTACCAGTCCAATGTTGCTAGTTGTGATTGGTCGAACCCTAGATGGACGATTAAGGACGGTTTGCCGAAAAGGGCGATCGCTACGGGTCGTGCCTCTTCTTGCAATAACAAATGCTGGCTGTGAACCAAATACCGCAGTTTCTCCAATCGCTCGTAGCGTTCGGTAACGGGCTGAGGAGCATCCTGCCATTGAATCCCAATTGTTACTAGATAGGTTTGCAACAGCATATGACCCAACTTCTGAGCCTTAGTTGCTAAATAAGTGGAATTGTAGTCATTCGCTTCGATTAGCAGCGGCACTCGGTCCACGACCTCAATCCCGTAGCCTCTCAAACCCGCGATTTTACGAGGATTATTGGTAATCAAGCGGATTTTTTTCACGCCCAAGTCATTGAGCATTTGCGCTCCCATGCCGTAGTCCCGCAGATCGGCAGGGAAGCCCAGACGTTCGTTGGCTTCGACTGTATCCAGCCCCATATCTTGCAGGGAATATGCCTTCAACTTATTAACCAGACCAATGCCACGTCCTTCTTGCCGCAAGTAAACTACCACCCCTTGACCCGCGTTTTCAATCATCTTCAGCGCCGCTTCCAGTTGCATCCGGCAGTCGCAGCGCATAGAACCCAACGCATCTCCGGTTAAGCACTCAGAGTGCATCCGCACCATGACTGGGTTGTCGCGGAACTCGGCGGGGTCTCCTTTAACGATCGCAACGTGTTCTGAGTTATCTAGGGTGTTGCGGTAGGCATAAATTTGGAAATTTCCAAAACCACTGGGTAATTTGGCGATCGTCTCTCGGTAGACAAAGCGATCATGCTTGAGGCGATAACTGATTAAATCGGCGATGCTGATAATTTTCAGTCGATGCTCTTTGGCGTACCTGATCAACTGTGGTAACCGCGCCATCGAGCCATCAGGATTTTGAATTTCACAGATTACCCCTGCCGGATACAAACCCGCCAGTCGGGGGAGGTCAACGGCGGCTTCTGTATGACCTGCCCGTTTCAATACTCCTCCCTCTCTGGCTCGAATCGGGAAAATGTGACCCGGACGGCGTAAATCGTCAGGTCGAGTGTCTGGGTTGATGGCAACCTGGATGGTACGGGCGCGGTCTTCAGCGGAGATACCCGTAGTGACGCCTAGGTGCGGGGAGGCGTCGATACTCACCGTGAAGGCGGTCTGGTTGCTGTCGGTGTTTTTGGTGACCATCAACGGCAGGTCGAGGGCATCGAGGCGATCGCCCATCATCGCCAGACAAATCAACCCCCTCGCCTCTACCGCCATGAAATTAATCATGTCGGGCGTTGCAAATTGGGCGGCGCAAATCACGTCCCCTTCGTTTTCGCGGGACTCGTCGTCTACCACCACCAAAGCACGACCCGCTTTCAGGTCAGCTAGGGCGTCATCAATCGAGTCAAATGCAAATAAATCAGTTTGAGGCGATTCCACTTCAAGAGTGCGAGTAATGAACTCGTAAAGATTTCTAAAGTTTATCTTTCTCGATTGTATCCCGTTTGTTTAAGGTCAGGAGTTCCGGAGATTATAGAATTAATTTCTCAGAAAATACTTCCAATTAGTATCACCAAAGTTCACTTTTGATACTAGAATGCAGCAAATGTTAAACCATTTCTGAATTCAGCCTCTTAGGAAAGAAATATTATGGGTGATTTAGAACGCCTGCCTGTAGGAATTATTGGCGCTTCAGGCTACGGCGGCGTGCAACTTGTACGACTCTTGATGGATCACCCAGGAGTCGAAGTGGCTTATTTAGGGGGAGATAGCAGCGCTGGTAAAGCCTTCTCTGAACTCTATCCTCATTTAGGTCATCGCGTCGATCTGACGATTGAGCCGATCGATTTAGATAACATCGCCAGTCGCTGTAAGGTTGTGTTTATCTCTTTGCCCAATGGTCTAGCCTATCAAATGGCACCGACACTGTTGTCAAAGGGATGTTTAGTACTCGACCTTTCAGCGGACTATCGATTTAGTAATCTGGAAACGTACAAAAACTGGTATGGTGGCGATCGCCAAGACCAGGAAACCGCAGCAACCGCTGTTTATGGTTTACCGGAACTGTATCGCGATCGCATTGCGGAAGCCAAGCTAATCGGCTGTCCCGGTTGCTACGTTACCACCAGTCTGCTTGCCCTCGCCCCCCTGTTGAAGCAAGGACTAATCATCCCAGAAACTGCGATCATCGACGGGAAATCTGGGACATCAGGTGGCGGACGCGCTGCCAAAACCAATCTTTTACTGGCAGAAGCTGACAACTCTCTTGCTCCCTACGGGGTTGCCCACCACCGACATATCCCAGAAATCGAGCAAATTTGCAGCGATTTAGCGGGTCACGATGTCATGGTACAGTTTACTCCCCACCTGATTCCGATGGTGCGGGGCTTACTGGCAACCGTTTATGCGACTATGCGCGATCCAGGGCTAGTGCGAGAAGATTTGATCACAATTTATACAGCCTTCTACCGGGCATCTCCTTTTATCCGGGTGTTGCCTGCTGGGACTTATCCCCAAACTAAGTGGGCTTGCGGCACTAATCTTTGTTATATCGGCGTCGAAGTCGATCCCCGCACGGGCAGAGTAATCGTAATGTCGGCTACCGACAACTTGATTAAAGGTCAAGCTGGACAAGCAGTACAGTGTCTAAATCTGATGATGGGTTGGGAAGAAACCCTTGGGTTACCTCAACTGAGTTTTTATCCGTAAATGAAGCTCACCCCACCTGCTTACGCGAGGTGGGGGTGTCTATGCTAAGAAAGGAATTATCCGTAATCCACAAATCACACAAACAAGCAGGGCTATCGCTCAGTTCTCAGCCCTCAGTCCTCTAAATTGGTCCCATTCCCACGGTTCCAGCATAGAGTGCGCGATCGCCTAATTCATCTTCAATCCGCAGCAGTCGGTTGTATTTTGCTACTCGTTCGCTGCGGCACAAGGAACCCGTTTTAATTTGACCGGCACGAGTTGCCACAGCTAAATCGGCAATGGTTGTGTCTTCCGTTTCCCCAGAACGGTGACTGATAATTGAGCGGAAACCGTTACGGGTGGCTAGGTCGATGGTTTCCAGGGTTTCAGTCAAAGAACCGATTTGATTGAGCTTAATCAAGATGGAGTTAGCCGCTTTCTGCTCAATGCCTTTTTTCAGCCGTATGGGATTAGTGACAAAAAGGTCATCACCAACTAACTGAATCTGCGAACCCAATTTCTCAGTCAGTAATTTCCAATTCTCCCAATCCTCCTCGTGCAGTCCATCTTCAATCGAGATAATCGGGTACTGCCCCACTAAGCCCGCGAGATAATCAATAAACTCCTGGGGTGAGTGAGCTGACCCATCATAGACATACTGACCTTCTTTATAAAACTCACTCGCCGCTACATCCATTGCTAAAGCGACTTCCTCCCCTGGCTTATACCCAGCCTTTTCAATTGCCGCAATCAGCAATTCCAAAGCCGCTTGATTGGACTCTAAGTTAGGAGCAAAGCCACCTTCATCGCCAACACCCGTCAGCAATTTTTTGTCCTTCAAAACCTTGGCTAGCGAAGCAAATACCTCGGCACCCCAGCGCAATGCCTCCCGAAATGACTTCGCGCCGACAGGTACAATCATGAATTCCTGAAAATCCACATTATTATCGGCATGAGCGCCCCCGTTGATCACGTTCATCAACGGTACTGGCAGCAGATTAGATAGTGGTCCTCCCAGATAGCGATACAAGGGGAGAGCCAGGTCATCTGCCGCCGCCTTAGCGGTTGCCAGGGAGACGGCGAGGATAGCATTTGCGCCCAAGTTCTTCTTGTTCGGGGAACCATCCCGATCAAGCATTTTCAGGTCAACAGTGGCTTGGTCAAGCGCATCCATGCCCAAGAGTTCTGGGGTAATTTTCTCCTTAATATTCCGTACAGCGATGAGTACCCCTTTGCCGCCGTAGCGCTTGGAGTCATCATCCCGCAGTTCATGGGCTTCAAATGTACCCGTCGAGGCACCACTGGGAACTTGAGCTAATCCCACTGCACCCGTAGCCAAACGCACTTCGGCTTCCACAGTGGGGCGTCCCCGCGAGTCCAAAATTTCTCTAGCATCAATCGCCTCAATGGCAGTTTCTGGCTTGTCTAACATTACATCCTCCTCATCTGATAGTTAGTGCCGATCGCAATAGGTGCTTCGCTTACCTGAAGACAATCTACTGGTAAATTGTCCCAACAGGGTAGACAACGGCAGGTTTCTACTCAAAAGCACCTGGAAAACACATCGTTTCCGCGTTTAGCATACGCTTCGATCTGACGATTCGGAATTATCTTTAGGGAAGTTTTGCGATCGCACTGTTGCGCTGCCTACCAATTCGTAGGAATTTTCCTGAAGACGTTCCCAATGCATACCTCTCTTTACAATGGTTAGCAGAGAAGGAGAATAAGCTCATGCGAATGTTACATACGATGCTGCGAGTCGGCAATCTTGATGAATCGCTCAAGTTTTACTGCGATGTGTTGGGAATGAAGCTGCTACGCAAAAAGGACTATCCAAGCGGCGAATTTACCTTAGCGTTTGTAGGTTATGGGGATGAGTCCGACCACACTGTCTTGGAACTCACCTACAACTGGGGTACGGATAAGTACGACTTGGGAAATGCTTACGGTCATATTGCCCTCGGCGTTGATGATATTTACGGCACCTGTGCCCAAATTAGATTAAAGGGCGGTAAGGTAGTACGGGAACCAGGACCGATGAAGCATGGTTCTACTGTCATTGCCTTTGTGGAAGACCCGAATGGGTATAAAGTTGAGCTGATTCAGATAGGGACTCAAGGTTCTACGAACAAAGAGCAAGAATCAACCCCAGAACTGGCGACTCAATCCTCCAGACGCCTTCCCACTGATTGAGCAATGTACTCTCAAACTGGAAGTCCTCTAATTCCCTCTCTTCTTTCTTAGGAGAGGGTTAGGGAAAGGTTAACCGAACAATATCCGGTAAGGCGCGATCGCACTACCTTTATGGAACCGCCTATGCACTTTTTTGATAAGTTGAATGCAGCGATCGCCCACAATCAGAGCTTACTGGTTGTCGGACTCGATCCGAATCCAGAAACGTTGCCTAGCCGCTACTCTCAACAAGAAGGCAATAGCGGCATCATCGATGATTTATGGGACTGGCTGCAATACCAAATCGCCCAAACAGCAGATTTGGTCTGCGCTTATAAACCGACACTGGGTTTTTACGAAGCCTTAGGTGCGGCGGGAGTGGAACTGCTACAAAAGACGCTACGCGCTATCCCTGCCCACATACCAATTATTTTGGATGCTAAACACAGTGACTTGAACACCAGTACCATCTTTGCCCGAACGATTTTTGAACAGTGGCAAGTAGATGCGGTTACCCTCAGTCCCTATGCAGGACAAGACCAAGTAGCACCGTTTTTGGTTTACCCCGGTAAGGCAGTCTTTGTCCTGTGCTGTACGTCTAATCAAAGCGCGATCGCATTGCAGCAGTATCCCACACCTGAATCTCCGCTTTACCTACAGGTGGTCAAAGAAGCCAAAACCTGGGGCACTCCAGAAGAAGTAGCACTGGAAGTAGGCACGACCAACGCGGATGTCCTAGCCCGTATTCGTGCCACTGCCCCCGAACGAGTTATCCTAGCTCGTAGCATCTGGGCAGAAGGTGGCTGCGATCTTACCCAAATTTTAACGGCAGGTTTGAATGCCAACGGCGACGGTCTGCTCATTCCCGTTCCCCTAGAGATGTTGGTTTGCGAACAACCTGCTGTTGAAATTCAGTCTCTACGCGAGTCAGTTAATCTAGCCAGAAGTCAGATTATCCAGGAAGGGTCTGTGTGTGACTTGTGGACGCCGGATGTCTGTTTGCTCGATTGCCATCCTCAACAAGATTTGATACTACAACTTTATGACATTGGCTGCATTCTGTTTGGCAACTTTGTCCAAGCATCAGGTGCAACATTCCCTTACTACATTGACCTGCGCAAAATTATCTCCAACCCTCAACTCTTCCATCAAATTCTCAGCGCCTATGCGGATATCCTAAAAAACCTCAGCTTTGACCGCATTGCAGGCATTCCCTATGGTTCTTTGCCAACAGCGACGGGGTTAGCGCTACGCCTGAATTACCCAATGATTTTCCCCCGCAAGGAAGTCAAAGCCCACGGGACTCGGCGTGTCATCGAAGGCAACTTCCATCCTGGAGAAACGGTTGTGGTCGTTGACGACATTCTCATTAGTGGCAAAAGTGTGATGGAAGGCGCAGCAAAGTTGCGGACGGCTGGATTAAAGGTTGATGATATTGTCGTTTTTATGGATCACGAACAAGGCGTCAAGGACAGACTCCAAGAAAATGGCTATCGGGCGCATTCAGTGTTAACGATTTCTGAAATTACCCAAACTTTGTATCAAGCGGGTCGCATTGATGAGGAGCAATTTCAACTTTTAGCTGAGTAAGAAAAGCGATCGCTCTTTATTTAGCTGAAATAGGTACTTAGGTTCGATTATTTATCCTGGTAACTACCTATACTTCTCAATCTCGGCAATGGGCAAAAACAATGTCTCCTCAATCTCCACTTGCACGGCAGGAGTCACATTGCAACTGCTATTGAGGCAATCTACCAGCAACTGGTTGGCATTGTAATACTGCTGAAGCTCTTTCCTCTGGTGCTCGCTGAACTGCCAATTGTGACTATTATTGCGATGCGAAATCGTTATTTCTCTTAATTGCCTAGTCCAAACCTGACCGTTAACTTTCCACCATTGTTTATATATCTCCTTATCACTATCTCGGTCGGGTAGTTGCTCCTTAAGTTCTTGCAGTGCCTGTCTTAGTTCA
>JALYGX010000178.1 GCA_030776905.1 Cyanobacteriota bacterium
TACCTCACTTAACGTCCATTGAAGTCTACGACCATCACCTAGATAGCGAAACAGATATTCCCGCCACAGAAACTCATATTGACTCAGTAGGAGCGATAACCACCCTAATTGTCGAGCAGTTGCAGCAAACCTCCATCCAGTTGACAACGGCAGAGGCAACAGTAATGGCTCTAGGCATCCACGTTGATACGGGTTCGCTCACCTTTGACCAGACAACACCACGAGATGCGGCGGCTTTAGCCTGGTTGATGGCACAGGGGGCAAACGTACGGCAAATCTCCGAATATGTTACTCCAGCACTGTCCTCGGAGTTACAGAAACTCTTAACTATAGCCTTAGACAACTTGCACTCAGAAACTCAGGCGGGCTACACCGTTTCCTGGGTACTGTTGAAAACACCTGAGTATGTACCTGGGTTATCCAGCTTAGTGACTCAACTGTTTGAGTTAACGGAAAGTGATGCTCTGCTGCTGGGGGCTGAGTATGGCGGAATCGGGAATCGGGAGGGAGGATTTTCCGCTGCTGCTCCCTCTGCCTCCCCTGCCCTTTCATCCCTAACGATAATTGGGCGATCGCATATTGAGGGGACAAATTTGAACGAATTGTTCCAACCCCTAGGAGGAGGAGGTCATTCCCAAGCCGCCGCCTTAAGACTTCGAGATGTTAATCCTACCCAAATCATCGAGCAACTCGTTAACCAATTTAAAGACCAAATTCCCCAACCTCTGACGGCACAGGAGTTAATGTCGTCGCCAGTGCGCACCATCCGTCCCAACACCACAATTACGGAAGCCCAGAGAATTTTGCTGCGCTACGGTCATGCGGGGCTTTCGGTTGTGGACGAACAAGACCAACTGGTGGGGGTTGTCTCCCGGCGAGATATTGATTTAGCACTGCACCACGGTTTTGGTCACGCACCCGTTAAGGGCTACATGACCAAAAATGTCAAGACCATTACGCCCCAAACCCCTATGCCAGAGATTCAGTCGCTGATGGTGACTTACGACATTGGGCGTCTACCAGTTTTGCAGGAGGGGCAGTTGGTCGGGATTGTGACTCGTACCGATGTCCTGCGGCAACTGCATCAAGAAAAGAAAATAGGAAATCGGGAATGGGGAATCGGGAATGGGGAGAACTCTAAGCAACGCCCAATTTCCAGTTCCCCACTGCCAATCCAGAATCTGCGATCGCGTCTTGCTCCCCCGCTTTGGGAACTCCTCACCAAAGCTGCTCAGGAGGCTCAACAACGGGGCTGGCATCTTTATCTAGTAGGTGGAGGAGTACGAGACTTATTGCTTGCTGACGCGGCGGCTACCCTGCTATTAGAAGATATTGACCTGGTAGTGGATGGCTTTCATCGCTCGGCTGACGTGGGTGCTGGGGTAACCCTTGCCGAGGCACTTCAGAAAAATTACCCGAACGCCCGCTTAGAAGTCCACGGGGCTTTTCAGACGGCTGCGTTGTTGTGGCACAACGACCCCGTCCTCGGCTCCCTCTGGATTGATATTGCTACCGCCCGCACAGAGTTCTACCCCTATCCAGCCGCTAATCCTGAAGTCGAAGCCAGTTCGATTCGCCAAGACCTTTATCGACGAGATTTTACGATCAACGCGATGGCGGTTCGCCTGACAGCTTCTCCGGGTGGGGCATTACCTCTGTTGGATTTCTTCGGGGGTTTGCTCGATTTGCGATCGCGTCACATTCGGGTACTTCATGCCATCAGCTTTATTGAAGACCCCACCCGCATTTATCGAGCCGTAAGGTTTGCCGTGCGCTTGGGATTTCAAATTGAACCGCAAACCGAAGCGTACATTCAGTATGCCCTTGAGAGTGGAGTTTACGAGCGATCGCTTGCTGAGAATGCCAAAGCCCCAGCCTTGCAAACGCGACTCAAGGCGGAACTGAAGTACATCTTGCAAGCGCCCTACTGGGAAGGAGCATTACAACGGCTAGCCTCTTTAGGAGCCTTGCGCTGTATCCATCCAACTCTGACGCTAGATGAGGAATTATGGTGGCAGGTGCGTCTATTTGACCGTTGGCTGCGCCGATTCGATCCCCATAAAAGTCTGGAACACTGGCAGATGCGCCTTGAGGTATTAATTGCTCATCTTGCTCCAGAAGAACGCCCTAAGGTGGCAAACAATC
>JALYGX010000179.1 GCA_030776905.1 Cyanobacteriota bacterium
TGCTGGCGCTGCGGAACCGCTCTAGACCATCGCTCTTGGTATACCAGGCAGAACTAGCGTCCAGAAAGCTCCCATCCGCCCTAGGCACCCAGGCTTCTCCAAAATCCCAGCCCGTGGCTTCACACACTTTCTGTAGTGCCACGTTTAACGCCGCATGAAAATCTTGAGACTCAAAGATTGCTTGCGCGACTGAGTGTAAGAAACGGACTTCCTTCTCTGCCTGCTTGCGTTCCGTAATATCTGTCGCCATTGAGATAGTCAGGTGTCTGCCATCGCTCAGTCGGCCTAAAGGTGCGGAACGGAAGTGCCAAATTCTGGTTGCGCCCTCTTTAGTGGTGACGGGGAGTTCTCCCTGGTCTCCCTGATCATTCAGGTCATAGAGCTTATCGCTAAGAGAGCGCACGATTTCTTGACGTTCTCCATAGGCTTTTTCAGCCCAGTCAGCAATTGTGGGAATCTCTGGGTGGGTATAACCGGTCAAGTCAGTCCAGACTTGATTAATTTGGATAACTTCACCGTCTTCAGCGTGAATCATAATTGGAAAAGGAGCATTGACCACAGCCTGACGGAATCGTTCTTCACTATTGCGCAGTTGCTCCTCAGCTTTTTTACGCTCGATAATCTCGGCTCTGAGGATGTGGTTAACCTCTCTTAAGGCAGCCGTGCGCTCTTCAACTCGCATTTCCAAAGCATCATTGACTTGTTGTAGTGCAACTCGCGCTTGTACGCGCTCGGTGATGTCCTGCACAATTACAACAACTTCATCAAGTCCGCTCTTCACTAGGCGAGCTTCAAAGTCACTGAATTTGCCATTCAACCTCAGTTGATACTCAAGAATTTGAATTTCATTAGTTTCCAGGGCTAGCTCAACGTGATGCCAAATTAGTCCCGCCACCTGTTTCGGCAAAACCTGATGCAAATGTCTGCCAAGAATTTCACTGTCTAGAACCAGTAGAGCCTCTTGTTTAGACGCTTTCCAGTCCAAATAGATGCCATCTCGCGTCACGCGAAAAATCTCATCCGGTATGGCTTCTAAGACTGCCTTGTTTCTAGCAACGCTTTCTTGGAGTGCCGATTGTGCCCGCTTATAATCCGTGATGTCTCGACCTTCAAAAATCAGCAGCACCACTTGCCCGCTTTCATCCCGGTGAGGAGTGAGGGAGAAGTCAAGGGTTGCTCGTTGCTCGCTTTTCCCCAAGACATTTACTTCATACTGGATAAACTGACCTGCCGCCGAGGTCGAGATCGCTTCTTGTAGTTGCTTGTGAGTGTTTAATGTCGGAATCCACCACTGTACCTCCCAAAATGGACGCCCTACTATATCTTGCTCTTTGAGTCCCGCGAAGTCTAATGCTGTTTGGTTGACTTCGACAACAATGCCCTCAGGAGTTAGCAACCCGATAAATTGACACGTTTGGTTGCAGATGGCTCGCAATCGCCTTTGGAGTTCCCGCCGTGCTGACTCACTCTCTTGACGCTTTTTGAGTTCAGTTTGATAGCGTTTGTCAAGTTTTTTTAAGGCTAGAGCGATCGCACACTGATCGGCGATCGCTTGCACAAAGGCGATTTCCTGGGGCGTCCATTCCCGCTTTTGCTCACACTGATAGAGCGTCACATTGCCAATGTAAGACTGCCGATGCAACAGGGGAACAATCAAGATGCTAGATAAACCGCATTCCCTGACTGCATCTCGCAGCATTAGTGGTAGTTGCCGCTCGGTTACAGCTATCAGTACGAGTTTGCCTTGAGCCAGCCAAGAGTGATAGTACTTGGAGAACTCCCTACAGGGACGGTAGAAATTCTCTAACGATTCAAGGTAGCCGTTCGTCTTCTCGGTTAGCGTTAGCCCAGAGGCTCCTTCGGAGCTAGAAGTAGGGGTTCCCGTTGGGCATCCCCCTTCCCGTCGGGAAGGGTAGAATACGTCTTTGCCACCTTGTTGGATGGTTGTCGCGCTGTGAACCGCTATCGCTAGTGGCTGAGACTCGTCAGCTTGAAAAATTAGACAGCCATTTACTTGCAAGGTGTCGCGTAGCTGATGGGCTATTGTTTGCAGCACTTCATCGAGAACCATCGTCCCGCGTATGACTTGGGCAATCTGGTTAATTATTGCTACCTGGATAGTCAATAAATTATTGTTAAATGCCTCCTGCCCGGTAGTCGAGTTGAGCGGTAGATGGTTAGGTGAGATAGCCATAAGTAGCAACGCATTGAGAGCGGGACTTTGTCAAAAAGCTGTGCCGAGCAACCATACCCGTTCTTTAGGTGAGGGGCGCTTTGCTGGCGTGTAAGGTTTGCGCGATCGCATCCAGCAGTTCCGATAGGGTAAATGGCTTTGTGATATAAGCCGTTGCTCCCAATTCCAAGCCATAGCTTAAATCTGTTTTCGCAGCTTTGGCTGTTAGAAACATAAAAGGAATCTCCGTTGTTGTCACTTCGGAGCGCAACGCCGTCAGGACGCCATAGCCGTCTAGTTCCGGCATCCGGACATCACACAAAATCAAATCGGGAAGGTATCGTTTTGCGAGTTCCAGACCAATGCGACCATTTTCTGCGGCGATCGCCTCAAATCCTTCGGCATCCAGCAGTTCCAAAATGTTTTCTCGAACGGTTTCCTCATCTTCAATTACCAAAATCTTCGTCATTGATTCTCTCCCTTGGAAGTTGGCGGACTTTTGCCACCCTAAATCTCCACCTAAGTCCCTTCACTAACTTCACTCTCTACAGCACTCTCACTCCAGTAAACATCGACACAGGTTATGTGATGGTAGCGTTTTAGCAATTTAGAAGACAATTTCTAAATTGTTGCACGGTCATTCGTAAGTATCCCTCGTGGAAACTACGGGGTCTTTTGCTTTTCTTTTCCACCTGTTCTCTGTAAATTCACTAGTAAACTAAGTAGCAATCTTCTAGTCATGTCTGTGGAAGGCGAAAGAGCTGAAATTTTTGCAGAGCTGGTAAGGAATTTTTGGCTGAAGCTCAAGGGTTGGTTAATTTTAAGTATCTGTCTCCTAATTTTGGCAGGATGTCAGCTACAACAACATCCTGAGCGGGTAGGTGCAGTGCATCTGACTTTATGGCAGGGGGTCAATCCGCCAGCTAATCGCGATGTCTTGCAGGCGTTAGTGGATCAATTTAACCGCGAGCATCCAGACATTCAGGTGGAATCCCTCTATGTAGGGCAAGAAGACCAACAAACGCCAAAAATTTTGGCGAGTGTTGTGGGGAAGGCTCCACCTGATATGTTGTGGTTCAATCCGACAATTACGGGACGGTTAGTGGAACTCAATGCAATTCGTCCTCTAGACGACTTACTTGCCGCTTCGCCAGTCAAGGACGAAATTGACCCAGCGCTGCTGGAATCAATGCAGTTTCAGGGTCATACTTGGTCAGTACCGTTTGGGACGAACAATGCAGGCATCTTTTATCGTCCCAGTCTTTTTAACGCAGCAGGGATTACGCAACTGCCAAGAACTTGGGAGGAGTTACGGCAGGTTGCTAAAGCTTTAACCCGCGATACCGATGGTGATGGTCGGGTAGACCAGCATGGGATATTGTTGCCTTTGGGTAAGGGTGAGTGGACGGTGTTTATGTGGCTGCCCTTCTTGTGGAGTAATGGTGGTGAGTTGACTGATACCCAAGCCATAGCTAACCACGAAAGTCCTGAGGGGGACTACTCCCCACTCAGCACCCAGGACTCAAAAAAAGTGAATTTGCTCAATGAAAAAGCGATCGCTGCTTTGCAATTCTGGCGCGACTTGATTTCGGATGGTTCAGCGGTGTTGTCGTTGCCGGAACGGGGGTATGAGATGAACCGCTTCCTCGCGGGTAAGGTAGCCATGCAGTTCTCAGGGCCTTGGACATTGGGAGAATTAATGCAGACAGGCGTTGATTTTAGTGTTCTGCCAATGCCGTCTAAGGTGCGACAAGCGACGGGAATGGGGGGTGAGAATTTGTTTTTGTTTAAAACAACAGCCCAACGCGAACGGGCCGCCTTTACGTTTGCGGAGTATGTCATGGGGGAGGAATTTCAAACTCAGTGGGCAATGGGGACGGGTTATTTGCCAGTGAATCTCAAGTCGCGGGAAAGTGAGGTTTATCAAGCCTTTGTTGAGGAGCAACCGCCTGTGAAGGTGTTTCTCGAACAGGCAGACTATGGGCGATCGCGTCCAATTTTCAAGGAGTATAGTCGGATTTCTGAAAGTTTGGGTCGAGCGATCGAATCGGTTTTATTGGGCAAAAGCTCTCCTCAGGCAGCTCTTGAGAAAGCCCAACGGCGTTTGGATTTAATTTTCAAGTAACTGGGGTTGATAGTCTTCAAGGGCAGCGGCTTCTGATAGAATAGCTGGGTTGTTCAGCCTAAGCCAGCATCTTTGACTCAATCAGTAGGCATCTCTGGTGTTGATTCACTAGCCCAAGAACTCGCGACCATCCAGCAAACCGGCTCTAAACGGATTGCTCTTTTGGGTTCTCGTCACGTTCCGATTACTCATCAAAACCTCATCGAGATGATGAGCTACGCCTTGGTTCTGGAGGGCAATCGTCTCATGACTTCTGGGGCTACTGGCACTAATTCAGCAGCAATTCGCGGTGCCATGCGTGCCGATCCGAGTTTGCTGACTGTGATTTTGCCGCAAAGTTTAGCACGCCAGCCCCAAGAATCGCGCAAGCAGCTAGAACACGTCATGCACTTGGTGGAAAACCCAGAAAACGATCATCTCTCTCTGGGCGAAGCCAGTGCCTTGTGCAACGCCGAAATTGTTTCCCGGTGTCAGCAGTTGATTTGCTTCGCGTTTCACGACAGCCAAACTCTGCTAAAAACTTGCGAGGATGCAGAAGACCAACGCAAGGTTGTCACTCTGTTCTACTTTGATTGATTTATGAATCTACAAGATTCGGCAATTTTACTGTATTGTATTGCGGCAGCTGCCGTCCTGATTTACCTACCGTTTTTGGTGGTGGGTTATGGTCGCGTGAGCGTAGGATACGACATGAGCGCCCCGCGTGCTATGTTCGACAAGCTGCCTCCTTATGCGCAACGAGCCACTTGGGCACACCAAAATTCATTTGAAGCGTTTACGCTGTTCGCCCCAGCGGCGTTAATGGCTTATGTGACAGGTCAGCATTCATCTTTAGCAATAGGAGCAGCGATTACTTTTATCATTGTTCGATTGCTGTATTCGGTCTTCTATATCTTTGATATTCCATTAGCGCGATCGCTCATGTTCGCGATCGGTTCTCTTTGCAGTGGTACTCTCTTCGTATTGAGCATTCTCCTCAGTGCTAATAACCCCATCAAGTTGCTTTAATAAGTTTTCTAAAGGCACGAGGAATCGCGTCTTGAATTTTTAGCCGTGGGTTGTTAGTTGTTAGGAATAAGATACATACCCCTAACCTTATTACTTTTATGGCTTCTTCTACTTCTTCATTTGATATTGTCAGCGAATTTGACCGACAAGAGTTGGTTAATGCAATAGATCAAACCGTGCGTGAAATCGGCAGCCGCTACGACCTGAAAGACACAAAGACAACGCTAGAGTTGGGTGAAGAGGCGATTACGGTGAATACGGATAGCGAATTCACCTTGGATGCTATTCATACAATTCTCCAAACCAAAGCGGCTAAACGCAACCTCTCGCTAAAAATCTTCGACTACGGAAAAGTTGAGTCAGCTAGTGGCAATCGTGTTCGCCAAGAAATTAAGCTGAAAAAAGGCATTAGTCAGGAGATTGCTAAACAAATCAGCAAACTGATTCGAGACGAATTTAGTAAAAAGGCACAAGCCTCCATTCAAGGGGATGCTGTGAGAGTTTCTAGTAAATCCAAAGACGATTTGCAACTAGTTATCCAGCGACTGAAGCAGGAAGATTTGCCCGTTGCTCTGCAATTTACAAACTATCGGTAAAGGCGGTAATGTGCTCGCGTGAAGGTCAAAGATTAGCTGAGTACTGTAATCCTAACTTACGAGTTTTAAAATGTTCTTCTAAATTGGGTAAGTACTTAAGCCAAGCACTCGACACTTGGCTTAAAGGGTGTGGCCGTTTAGCACCCGGCAAGGCTTTAGCGATTGCCAAAACAATTCCTCCATTCCTAGCTGTTCTTCCCCTTGTAGGAACGTTTAACCTTACACCCGTCCTAGGCCAATCTATTGTCCCCGCT
>JALYGX010000180.1 GCA_030776905.1 Cyanobacteriota bacterium
ATTTTTACCCAAGTCTCTGCTATGGTCTTCCCTTCAATGCGATGACCATAGCGGGGTCCAGGCAGAACAGTTGGAATGACTGTTGATAGAGGAAATTGCAACGGGGAACCCCAAGGCTCAACTACACCCATTTGGGCGTAAGCTTTCACCTGACTCACTACCTCTGGAATTGATTTAGCTTCCTTACACTTTACAAAGTAACGTAACTGTTCTAGAGCACTGGCTTGAATGTCAATATCAATGAATCCGGTAATTCTCGATTTAATCACCCAGCAATCACGCCCTGTATCACTCTTGCCAAGTTCAAATCCATTCCGGAAGAAGTCTAGTAAGCATTCACATCCGCCAGCATTTTGGTCTTCCTTTGTGGCGTTGAGAACTACCAAAAAGCTCACATGGGGATTAGCTAACAGATTACGAATTAGCAAGCTAATGCCTCGTGTGGGACTGTAGAGATTTCCTATTACAGCAAATTCGTCGGGGTCTAGATGTTTTGCGATCGCGCCTTTGACAGTCCACCCAGTGATGACTGCCGTTTGCCCATTACCGCAAATTAGCTGGTTGGGTTTGTAGCGTGGAGTGTACTGAAACTGAGTTCTTCGGTCAGCGGCTGTCATTCATTGCTAGATGTTACAAACTTGTCATCTTACCATTGCCGTGAACCGTCTGATACCACATCCGTTTGCATAACTTTAACTTTTGCCGAATTGCTATAGGTAAAGTTAATAGACACTGCGTCAATACACAGTTGTGCGTACCATCGACGTATAGTATTAAGCTCAGAGAAACTACGGTAGGTAGTAGTTGATGAACAGTATCTCTGAAGCCTTAGCGATCGCCTTACAGTCCTACCAGGCTGGTAACCTCTCTCAGGCTGAATCGCTCTTTCATCAGATTCTTCAGCAGCAACCCGATCGCACTGAAGCCTTGCATTGGCTCGGTGTCATTGCTCATCAGCAGGGAAAACTGGCAGACGCGATTGTCTACTATCAGCAGATGTTGGCTCTTAAGCCCGACCAGCCCGAAGTTTACTACAACTTGGCTAACGCTCTCCAACAGCAAGGTAATCTAGCAGCCGCCATCGAACATTATCAGCAGGCTGTAGCCCTCAAGCCAGATTATACCGATGCTCATTACAACCTCGGCTATGCTCTCCAACAGCAAGGTAATCTATCAGCCGCTATCGAACACTATCAGCAGGTTGTAGCGCTCAATCCTACTGATGCTGAGGCTCGCGGTAACCTGGCTCATGCCCTACAACAGCAGGGTAAGATTGAAGCGGCGATCGCACATTATCAGCAGGTCCTTGCTCAGAGGCCGGATGTGCCAGAAATCTACTACAACCTGGGTAACCTCTTTCAACAACAAAACCAACTGCAAGCCGCAATTACTCACTATCAGTGGGCTGTAGTACTCAACCCCAATTATGTAGATGCCTATCTCCAGCTAGGTACATCCCTGTACTCCTCAGGTCAGCATGAAGAAGCGATCGCTTGCTACCAGAGAGCGATTTTCCTCAATCCCAGCTTGCCCGATGCTTACTACAACCTAGGTAATGCCCTTCTAGATCAATGCAGGTACTCTGAAGCGATCGTCCCCTACAAACACGCCGTAGAGCTAGAGCCACACTTCCTAGATGCCTACCTGAAACGAGGCTGGGCTTTAATGTACCTGAGTCAATTTGAGGAAGCGGCAGTTTGCTTCCAGCAGGCTCTAATTCTTAATCCAGATCATTCTGAAGCTTACCAAAAGTTGGGACTAGCTTTAGCGCATCAGAATAAACCCGATGAGGCAATTAGCTGCTTTCAAAAAGCATTGCAGCTAAAACCAGATCTTCTGGGAGCGTACTGGCAAAGCCAGCTCATCTTACCTATCCTGTACGATACCCAAGAACAGATTCCTCTCTGGCGTCAGCGCTTCTGCCGAGGACTGAATAACTTTATTCAACAGACAGCCTTAGATTCCTCTGAGAGTAGAAAACACGCCTTCATGGGATTAACAGGAGGTGCTACGACCTTCTACCTTGGCTATCAGGGTCTTAATGATCGCGGAGTCCAACGAAAGTTTGGAAACTTTATCCATCGGCTGGTAGCTACCCTCTATCCTCAATGGGCTAGCCCTCTACCGATGCCTCCACTCAGCAAGGCAGGTAAGATTCGTGTCGGCTACCTCTCCTTCCACTTTAGAGAACATAGCGTAGCAAGGACAACTCTTGGCTGGCTTAAAAACTGCGATAAACAACAGTTTGAAATTTATACCTACTACATCGGTCAGAACGTCGATTTAATCACCGAACAATTCCGATCTTGCAGCGATGGTTTTTATCATCTATACCGCATCTTCGACGCTGTTTGTCAACAGATAATCGCTGACAAGCTACATATCTTAGTGTTTGCAGACATTGGCATGGACCCGCTGACAACTTACATCGCCGGATTACGTCTAGCACCCGTACAATGTGCAACTTGGGGACATCCCATTACCTCTGGCTTACCGACTATTGATTACTATTTATCGAGTGAGTTAATGGAACCGGATAAGGCTCAATCTCACTATAGTGAAACGTTAGTTCGTCTGCCTAATATTGGCGTTTGCTATGAAAAGCCATCAATTCCTAAACTAATAAAAAGTCGTTCAGATTTTAATTTGCGGAAGGATGCTGTAATTTATTTTGGCGGTCAATCTTTATTTAAGTACCTACCTCAGTTTGACTATATCTTTGCCCAAATTGCTCAACGTGTTCCTCAAGCTCAATTTGCCTTCATTGCTCATTCTATTCCAGCAATTACTGCTCAATTTAAAGCACGTCTGAAGCGAACGTTTGCTAGCTTCGGTTTGAACAGTGACGATTATTGTGTGATTTTGCCCATAATGGGGCGGCCTGATTACTTCAATCTCAATTTACTTTCAGATATTTTTTTAGATACCTTGAGTTGGTCGGGGTGTAATACAACCCTGGAAGCGATCGCTTGTGGTTTACCTGTCGTAACCCGTCCGGGAAAATTTATGCGCTCTCGTCATTCTTATGGAATCTTGAAGATGATGGGAGTGACGGAAACGCTCGCTCAATCTGAGGCAGAGTATGTTGAGATTGCCATACGGCTGGGTCTAGATGCTGAGTGGCGGCAGACGATAGCCCAAAAAGTCTCTCAACGTCATAACTTGGTTTATGATGACAAAACCTGTGTAACCGCCTTAGAGTCCTTCTACAAAAAAGTAGTCCTAGAGCAGCTTCGCCAAAGCGCTAGTCCTCAAGATGTGAGAATTTAGCTGTAGGAGTATCAGGAAGACCAGTGACGACGCAGGTTGAAGAAACCTTCCAGGAAATTTTGTAACGTCTTGTTGCGGCTCTGGCGTTGCCGTTGCCACTCGATCGCGGTTTTGTGCACGATCTCTGACAACGTTGGGGAGACCAGGGGTAAATCTGCGATCGCTTTTACCTTTAGCTTTTGCCGAATACAAAGTGCGATCGTCCCAATCAACTCACTAGCATCTGACCCAACAATCGAGGCTCCCAAAATTTCCCCATTCAGACGCCCAACAATTTTACAAAAACCCGTTGTTTCTCCCAAAAGTTGAGCTTTGTCGAGGGTTTTGAAATATTGCCGCACGACAAAAACATCCTTACCGTATCGCTGTCTTGCTTGTGCCTCCGTCAAGCCTACCCGTACTAGTTGAGGGTCACAGAAGACTGCCTGAGGAATTCCGCGATAATCGACCTTAAAAAGAGGTGCAAACAAAGCATTCTTTAGAGCTACGCTAGCTTCATACTGAGCAATATGAGCTTGCCTAAAGCCGCCGACAACATCTCCACAAGCATAGATGCGCGGATTAGTCGTTTGCAGTTTCTCGTTTAGCTCAAGACCCTGCGGGTTAAACTTAACCCCAACGCCTTCTAGATTGAGGGATTCGAGATTTGGCTCTTGAGCCAGAGCCACCATTATTTCATCGGCTTCGATGGCATGATTTCCCGCCTGAATCCACTTTTTATCGTCAAGCTGCCTCACCTGAGTAATCGAACTTTCGGTAAGAACGCGCACCCCCTCAGCCTCTAACTGGGCTTGCACTAAGCCAGATGCCTCTGGGTCTTCTTTTGACAAGATATGAGTACCACTGGCAACGAGAGTGACATCACACTTCAGCCGCGCTAGAGTCTGAGCCAGTTGAGTGCCAATTGCTTCACCACCAATAACCACCCAGCTACCCTGTAACTCTTGAGTAAAGTCTTGCTGCGAGATATCGTCCGGTATGTGATAGTTAATCGTCTTTAACCCGTCAATATCTGGCACAACTGAGCGAGAACCAGTAGCTAGGAGATAGGCGCGTGCCCGCAGCCGTCGGTTGTTAACGACAAAGCCAAGGTGAGGTCGTCGGTAAAATTCACCAGCACCAGTAATAACATCGACCCCCAAAGACGCCAAGATTGCCGGAGAAATCTGTTCCGAGCAAGTGGAGACAACCGCTTCAGCCCATTGCATCGCCTCAGCCAGTTGAACGAATGGCACTTGTCGCTGTTGGGTTGAGTCAGCGACGGGAAACTGAATACCGAGTTGAGGA
Source organism: Cyanobacteriota bacterium (assembly GCA_030776905.1). Classification (GTDB taxonomy): domain Bacteria; phylum Cyanobacteriota; class Cyanobacteriia; order Cyanobacteriales; family Coleofasciculaceae; genus CADCTM01. The sequence continues at coordinate 4,558 of JALYGX010000180.1, forward strand.
GCGTCAAGTACCTGTTTAGCGACACGTCCAACCTGAGCCAAGGATTGACTGTAGAGGGCACCATAACTTAGCCAGTTTGTCGTCTGTAGCTGTTGAGGTTCTACTAGGGCAACGCGAGCCTTCAAATGGGCAGCAGCAACGGCGGCATAGATACCAGCCGTGCTACCCCCAATGACGATAAGGTCGTATTCAACTGCCATGAGTTATTAGTCATTGGTCATTGGTCATTAGTCGTCGGGCGTGGGACTAGCCAGTGTTTCAAAGAATGGCTGCTAGACCTTCTAATAGACTTTGGTTGTCTGCTTGTGTGCGCACGGCAACCCGAAAATAGCGATCGCCTAATTCGGGAAAGCTCAGACAGTCACGGATTAAAATCTGGCTGTGCTTGAGCAATTTTTCCTGCAACTGTGAAGTAGAGCGTTCAGACTGCACCAGTAAAAAGTTAGCCGCACTTTGGTAAGGTTGCAACCCTGGTAAAGAAGCTAGACCGTCGAATAGTTGCGCTCGCGCTGATGGTAGCCAATTCCAGGTTTGCTCTTGAAAGGTTTTATCCTGCACTACAGCCGTTGCTGCCGCCGCCGCTAAAACATTGACAGGCCAAGGGTCGCGCCACTGTTGCCAGCGTCGCAGCCGAGCGGGGTGAGCGATACAATAACCCAGTCGTAGACCGGGGAGGCTGTAGAACTTGGTAAGCGATCGCAAAATTACCAAGTTTTCATAGTCCTGCACTACTGATATCAGGCTTTGCTGCTGGTCAGGAGCCAGAAAATCCATAAATGCTTCATCTACCACCACTAAAGCAAATTGCTTCAGGAGAGGCAAAAGTGTCTCTCGGTCAAACAAATGACCCGTAGGATTGTGGGGGTTATTTAGTAGTAAACCCCGATCAGAGGAGCGCTCGCTGGAAAGGGTAACTTCCCTGCGAGCGCTCCTTTGTGGGAGTAGGGAGTAGGGAAGTGGATTAGCTGCCCATGCCCCTGTTTCGCGATCGAGAAGGGGATACTCCCTAACCTTTGCATCAAATGCCTTGAGCGCACGTTGGTAGTCCCTAAAGGCTGGGGTAAGGATGCAGGTTTCCTCCCGTTCCGATAGGTTCCTACCCGCCCAGGTTAATAACTCCGCCGAACCGTTACCGGGCAGAATCCAGTCAGGCGTTAGAGGCGAGTGTAGTTGACTTAAAGACTCTCGCAACTGGTGGTAATAGGGGTCAGGATAGCTGACCAGATCTTTTAGCTGAGTCTGAATTGCTGCGATCGCACTTGTTGGAGGACCTAGGGGATTGATACTCGCAGAAAAATCAAGAATCAAAGAAGGGGAACAGCCTGCCAGTGCCGCTGCCCAGGCTAAATTTCCCCCGTGAGTTGGTCGGTTCAAGGATAAGTTCCGTTCAAAATCAGCCGTTATTTCTCTGCTGGTGCAACTTTCTCCTTAAACAACTTCCCAGCAGAAAAGGCAGGGACTTTCGTCGCTGGAATTTCCATTTTGTCCCCGGTTTTTGGATTGCGACCCTCACGGGCTTTGCGCTCCCGCGACTCAAAAGAACCAAAGCCCACCAAAGTGACTTTGTCTCCTTCGGAAACGGCTTCCATAATTGCTTCCAGTGCCGCAGATAAGACGGCATCCGCTTGTTTCTTAGTTACAGTAGCTTTTTCTGCCACCTTATCAACTAATTCGCCTTTATTCATTAGAAATCTCCTTTTTGTCTGGATCACAGGTCAACTATCGCTCGAAAATATCGGTTTCGAGAACCAGTTTTTGACCTTAACAACGGGGACTTTCAACTCAAAATCGCTGAAACACCCGCAGGATCGAACTTTAACTGCATTATTCTAAGCTCTTCCCCGCAGATATGGATCGTTGAAAGCTTTAAGTTATGTGGATTTCAGGATTTTTGGGCAATTTCATACCGATATATAACGTTATGACGTGCATTTTTACCTCAAAAACCCCTATCTATCCACCAATAGAGGGAATAGCATTGGGAGACGGCACTGTTATTGATGGGACGACTATCGATGGAATAGCATTGGGAGACGGCACTGTTATCGACGGGATAACTACCGACGGCACAGCATTGGGAGATGGCACTGTTATTGACGGGATGACTATTGATGGAGGAGCGGCAATTGCTGGATATTGACTCTTTTGAAGTAAACCAATACCCATCCCAATAAACATGGATACAACGATAAGAGAGAATAATTGAATTTCTCTTTCGGTTCCACTATCGGTCGTCATGGTATTTCACTCTCAGTTGCTAAAAATTAAGCACGTCCCAAACCTGCTTTCTCTGATACGTGTTTTGAGAAAACTTTTGGAACGTACGCTGCTGGCTATGGATTGGGGGTATTAAACCCCCTTCCACTGTCCTTGATTCATCCTGGCTCCTCAGTCCTTGATGCGCTGTGCAGGGCATACGCATCAAAGATTAACAAGCAAGGCTTGTGCGATTTGCGCTAGTTATTACCTGGAGCGGGCGCACCTGTCCGTTGCAAGATTTGACGCGCCTCCTGCCCTGGCGTGTAGTTGTAGCCAAATGAAGAACCCGCCGAGTCATCAATAATCTGAGGCGTCAGCAGCACAATCACCTCTTGTCGCGAATTTGATCGGTTTGTGCTTCTAAATAATGCCCCCAGAAGTGGAATATCACCCAAAATTGGCACCTTCGATACTGTTGTTCGGTCTTGTTCCTGAATGATGCCGGATAGGATGAGCGTTTGACCATCTCGCAGGCGAACTTGTCCTGACTGTAGCTGCCGCTGGCTTACCAAGGTGATTTCACCTTGCGCCGTGGTTTGAGAACCGCTGATGGCAGAGACAATAGGAATCACTGTGAGCGTGACAAAGCCGTTATCGTCAATCCGTTGCACGTTGATTTGGAGCGTTAAGCCAGCATTTTTAATAATTGGCTCCTGAACCTGAGAGGTTAAGTTTGTAGTGGGATCGGTTTGCTGCTGTATCCGGAATCCTCCAAAGACTTCCTGCGTCAGGTTGACTGTAGCGGTCTGACTCTCTTGGACTACGAGCGTTGGGTCAGTCAAAATCTTTGCGTTCCCACTAGTAATCTGAGCCTGCAATGCCGTTAGCAACCTTTGGGGGAACTGGAAGATGGACGGAAGACCAAATTGAACTGTCCCATTCTGACCCTGTGTAACAGTTACTGTATCTGGATTACCGTTTGTCCCTGGCGTTCTGGTGACGATTGTATTGGTTGAGGGTGTTATGTTAGTAATCCCTGCTGATAGGGGGTCGGTGAGATTTACTCTAGGTCCAAAGACGGTGATATTTGGTCCAGGAGTGATAGTGACGGGAGAACCAGTAAGACTTGGATTGATACTTACTGTACCAGGTCCTGGAATACTAAAGGGGTTGTTTGGATCGCGGAAAACAGTGGCATTAGCAAAGGGATTGTTGATGACTTGTGGAAAAATCGTACCACCAGGAATTGGAGCTGTTGCTGGTGGGACATCTGGTGGTGTCAATCCTCCGTAATTAAATACAGCGGCTCCGCCATCACTAGCAAAAAAGGCATTACCGATTCCGAAAGAGAAGCTACTGTTGAAGGCATCGGTTCCTAAGAGGTTGATATCAACAATCTTGACATTCACCGCTACTTGACGACGGCGCAGATCTAATTGAGTCTACAAAGCTGTAGCAATTTCAACTTGGCGCGGCTCACCCACCAATGTTAGGGCGTTAAGACGCTCATCAGGAGATAGCAATAGCCCTTTAAGCACCAGGGCACCTGTCGAGCCTGCCGCGCCCTGTGCTCCTCCTGTTGCAGCTTCCTGCGGGGTGATTCTTTGTACTGTCGTTGTCGTATTTTGAATTCTTTGAGCTGCTGCTCCCTCTCCGACAACAGTGATAGTCGTCTGAGTTCCAACCTGCTGTTGCTCCGCTCCCTGAGAAATCAGGAAACCAACAGCTTGTCCAACCAGGGTTTGATTGAGGCGTAAGGTTCGACTAACAAGATTGCGGGCAGTATCGGGCAGTTGAGTACCCACTAAAATTGTGTTTCCAACTCGGTTAGCCTGAAGACCAGAGATCTGGAGGACGTAGTTAAATACGTTTTGAACGGGTTCGTTTTCCAAATCCAGCGAAATTGTCCTCTGCGCTCCCCCTGGGGCTGCTGCTGGAGCACCACCCCCACCAGCCGCCGCTCCACCATCTCCGATGTAGGCAATGTTGAGTCCAGCCGAACGGGCGAGCAGGGATAAAACTTCTCGAACGGGAGCTTCTCGCAAAACTAGGCGCGGGACGCGCACTCCTGTCCCTAAATCGATAAAGCCAGCCGAAGCATTGATATTGGAAATGGCAATGTCCCCAACCGGGGGTGCGATCGCTCTTGGTAAGAAAGGAGGCGCTGGTGCCACAGGTTGCACGGCACCCGCGGCTGGAGCCGGAACCCCATCAATCGTGATTTTCGGATTAGGAACCAGAACATCCGGTGCGGGAGCTGGTACAACCGGAGGCGGCACCACTGTTGGTACGGGTGGAGTTGGTGTCTGCGTTTGGGCGACGGGTTGGGGTGTCTGAGTCGGAGTTGCTGGAATACTTTGCCCTTGCACGACGGGTTGGGGTGTCTGAGCTGGAGTTGCTGGAATACTTTGTCCTTGCACTGGGGCGACAGGTTGAGCTATCGGCGACACCAATACTGGAATACTTGTGCTTGGCACCGGGGCAACGGGTTGAGGTGTCTGAGCCACAGTCGTGGGCGAATTTTGCCGTTGCGCCAGGGCGGTGGGAGCCTGTAAGCTCGGTATAGCAGGCGTTACCTGAGAGGTAGGAGTCGTGATTGACGATGAGACAGGGCTAGGAACTATCGCCTGATTTTTAGGGGCTGCGTTAATACCTAAGGTAATTGCCTGGGGTTCACTTTGGATAATTTGACTACTTGGAGGGTTCTCTATACCACTAACGGTTACCCGAACGCTGTTAGCATCCAACTGACTCACCACAAGAGCAGTAATTCCGGGTAGCGGATTTTCCTGACGGAAGCTGTCACCCTCCTTCAAGTTCAGCCGGGTATTAACAATATCTGCCACTAAATCATTTCCACGGTTCGCTGTGGAAACCTGCGGCAGCTCATCCCCTGCCTGTGTATCCAGGATGAGTTTAAGTTGATTTTCGCTCGGATCGAGCCGCACCGCTGTCACTTGCGTAGCCGCTGCCCAAGCGGGCTGTGTCGCCAGTAGCGCTACAGCCCCTCCAATCACAATTCCATTTAATACTTGAGCCTGTCTCATCTTCACTCCTCACCTATAAGACCAATTCTTCGACTAGCTGGCGAGTTATTAGCTTAAGAGAGTTAGGAGTTCAATACAACCCAAGACTACTCAAAGCTAACAAGCTCATCAACGCATCGGGAAGCTTTTTACTTTTTGGGTTGTTTAGCTGGCTGGGGGGCGGCTTCCTTTCCTTCCTCTGCCGTTACTGGGGACAGTACGTCTAGCTTAAACGTTGTCTTGAGAGTCGGTTTAGCATTGGGAATCACTTGTCTATTTGGGTTAACAACCACAGGAATTGCCCTACCTCCGCTATCAACTAGTACTGCCTGAGGGGTACTCACTTCGGCTTTATAGTCTCTAACGATCAATAGAGATTGCAACCGTTCAAAACTCCGCATAATTGACTGAACTTGGTCGAAGCTCCCTTCAAACTGTACGTTTACTGTTTTACGTTTCAGCTTTCCATTGACCAGCGGCCCTAAGGAATTATCAGTAACGATACCGTTCGCCTGTTGCGGCTGAGTAGTGACTTGCGGCTGAAAGCTAGTTAATGTCCCATTTCTGGCTTTAACAAAGGTATTCAGATCCAGCAACAACGTATCTTGAGTTTTCTCAGTAGCAAACAGACTCAGTACCTGTTGGTTTTTCTGCTTCGCCCGCTCTAGCTCTACCCTTTTCTGAGCAATCTCTTGCTGAATTTGTTGTTGTTTTTGAACTTGCGCCTGTTTTGATTTAACCTCGCTATCTAACTCCTGGTATCGTTGCCAAGCGGGCTGCACTACGTTGAAGAGGAGGTAGCTTGCTCCTAAAAGACCTAAAACCCCGACGATTATTCCGCTAACTTTAGGCGTAAAAGTAATTCCAAAGGCCGTTGGATAGGTAGGACTTTCGTCCTGACCTTCTACCGCCATAAATTCATCATCAGCGTATGTCATGGTTGAATCACTCCTTTCTCCTGAAGGGTTCTAATTCGAGTTACTAATCCCACGGCTCCTTTACGATCTAACTCTCGAAGTAACTCTGAAGCGGGAACATCACTCAGGTTTGTTTGAATTTTGTATTGCACGACTTTTGGTAGTTCGTACCTATCCTGAGCCGCTCCTGAAGTTCTAGTGGTTTGAGGAACTTCCACCCGGGTTGGGTTGTTGACCAACTGAGCGCCGACTAATTGGGTTTCACTGCCTTTAAAGAAGGATGACCGCTGAAGCGTCAGCAGAAAGTAATTTACATCATCAAAGGAGCGGGCCGTACCATTAATTTCCAATTTCGTGACTTGAGGTGGGGTTGTAGCTGCACCCGCAGGTGCTGTGGCATTAGCTCCCTTAGCATTAGCCGGTTTAGCTCCCTTGGCATTAGCCGGTTGGGCATTAGCGGCAGGGGGAGGTGCCGGGGCTGTTATTTGTTGGATGTTGCTAATTTGCACGCCAGGGGGAATTCGCTCGCGAATGTCCTGCAACATTGCCGACCAGGGCTTGATTTGATTAAAGACGCTTGCCAGTGCCGTTGTTTCCTCATTCACTCTCGTGATTTCTTCGGTGAGCTGGGTGATTTTTTTCTGTTCTATTTGCAAGCGTCCCAACTCACTATCCAATGCAGCTTTTTGCTGCTCTTTCTGGGCAATTTGCTGTTGTAGAACAAGCAACAAGCCACCCACTAATGCTGGCAGGAGGAGACCTACAGCCACTCCTATATAAAGTGGGGTCTTTGCTGCTGTCGGCTTGGTTCTCGGTGACTTTGTTCCCGCCTCCGGCGAACCCATACCGGGTCGGTCATTTAAAAAATTGACATCTAGGCTATACATGCTTCAAACCTCCCGCAATCCTAATCCCAGTACAGTTCCTAATCCCGGTCGTTGCACGGAGGGAATCTCTTGTTCTACCTCCAGGGAAAGAGCTGCTACTGGATCTACCTGAGTGGTTGGCAAACTCAACCGTTGGGTGAAAAATTCATCAAGTTGTCCAATTCCACCACCGGGACCGGCTAGTAGTAGCTGTGCCACTTCTAGATTTTCACTCTGATTCAGATAAAAATCGATGGAACGGCGCAGTTCATCGGCTAGCTCCCCTAATACTCTCAGGAGGGCAGCCATGCCAGGATTAATGCCCGTCTGTCCGCTGCGTACTCCATCAGGCGGTGTACTGGGAATGGTCATTCCTTGTAGCAGTTCGGTGTTTCTTGAGGTCGGTAAATTCATAGCTCGTGAGAGAGCGTTTTGAAGTTGATACGTGCCAATCGGCACCGTGCGAGAAAATTGAGGAACCCCATCGACGATAATTGCAATCTCGGTACTGTCAAATTCAATATCCACTAGTACAGCGGCTTCTTGGGGAGCAAATTGTCGAAGTTGCTCTCTGATAGTGCGAATCAGGGCAAAGCTATTAATCTCCAGTACATCCACTTGTAACCCAGCCTGCTGAAATGTATCGAGATACATATCCGTAATTTCCCGGCGAGTGGCTACCAGCAAGACTTGCACTTTTTGAATGCCATCTTCATCCTCAAAGAAGCCCAGCTTCTGATAATCTAAATCGACTTCCTCGCGGGGATAGGGCAAGTACAGACCTGCTTCATGATTAAGAACCATATCCCGTAGTTCTTGATCGTCTAGCTCGGCAGGCACGGGAATGATTCGGATAATCGCTTCCCGCATCGGTACGGCAGTCGCGACGCGATCGACTTTAAGCTTACTTTCTGCTATTGCTGTCTTAATCAGTTCCGCTAAAGCGGGTGAGTCAGCAATCTGTCCTCCTTGAAAGATTCCTTCTGGCACTTCGTGAGAGTACAGGGTGGTGACTTTGAAGCCTTGCCCTTGCTTGCGCATTTGGGCAATATTAATCCGTTCCGGAGCTAATTCTATCCCGATGCCCTTCTTGCTCTTTGAAAGTAGACCTTTAAAACGGTTAAACATATCCTGGTTTGGCGGGAGCGAAAATTAAGATAGTAACGTGAAGCGTTTGGAGAATTAATCTAACCAGATTAATACTGATGCATGGTACTCAATCTAGCTTAGAATCACCACCGTTAACTGAGCTTTGCTGTCACTTACCTTACGCCTGAAGTTGGGGGCTTGCCCTCGGCTTGATTTTTTGGCTCGATCGCTTTCCGAGGAAAGACTCAACCGTTGGGCGATCGCACAATTGTATAGCGTTTTGGCGGTTTGCTACAGCCTTCTTAACCGACGGGATAATCGCCCTTCAAATCTGCAAGTGCGACTTCTACGCTTCCTTAGAGCTAGAAGTCAAAACTTACCAATGCACCCTTGGGTAACGCTGTGGAGAGGCTGAATGAGGCAAGTCGCTGTTTCACCAGCACCGCCCACGCTTGTCGAAGCGCTACACACCTTGCTACTTGTTCTACTCCCAGTTCCACAACCGCAAAACTAGATAAAGAGTAGCTTGAGCCAACACCCCCTCACTCGCCATCTGCTTAGAGTAGGATGATTTACTGCTAGCGCTATGCATTAGAAGAAAAAGTTCACATGAGCCGCATCCGTACTTGGAAACGTTTAGGTATTTTTGCCTTATTGGGATTGCTGTTAAGTTGGGTTATTAGCTGTACTCCCCGAACTGCGCCCACTGCAAAACCAGAAATCGAGTTCTGGACAATGCAGCTAAAGCCAGAGTTTACCGACTACTTCAACAAGCTGATTGCCACCTTTGAAGCCGAAAATCAAGGCGTTAAGGTGCGCTGGGTGGATGTTCCTTGGGCGGCAATGGAGAACAAAATCCTAACGGCGGTTTCGGCAAAAACTGCGCCAGATGTCGTTAACCTGAATCCTGGCTTTGCCTCTCAACTAGCGGCACGCAATGCTTGGTTGGATCTCGACGCCAAAGTTCCGGAGACGGTACGCAAGCAGTATTTACCCAATATTTGGAAAGACAGTACCCTTAACAACAAAAGCTTTGGTATTCCCTGGTATCTCACCAGTCGGGTGACGATTTACAATCAGGATTTGTTGAAAAAAGCAGGGATCAGCAAGCCACCCGCTACTTATGCCGAACTTGCGCAGGTGGCGAAGCAAATTAAAGATAAGACGGGCAAGTATGCTTTCTTCATCACTTTTGTTCCGGAAGATTCTGGTGAGGTGCTGGAATCCTTGGTACAGATGGGAGTTGAGTTAGTCGATGCTCAAGGGAAGGCGGCGTTTAATACTCCTAAAGGTAAAGCGGCGTTTCAGTATTGGGTCGATTTTTACAAGCAAGGGCTGATGCCAAAGGAAGCGCTGACTCAAGGACATCGGCACGCGATCGAGTTATACCAGGCAGGTGAAACAGCTCTGTTGTCCACTGGTGCCGAATTTATGAATACGATCGCTAAAAATGCCCCAACCATTGCTCAAGTTTCAGCCGCCGCACCGCAGATTACCGGTGAAACGGGCAAGAAGAATGTAGCCGTGATGAATTTAGTTATCCCTCGCGATACCCCTAAGGCAGATGTCGCCCTAAAATTTGCCCTATTTGTCACTAACTCGGCAAATCAGCTAGCCTTTGCGAAGGCGGCTAACGTTCTGCCCTCTACGGCTGAGGCGTTGCAACAGTATAGGCGCGAATTGTCCAGTGGTGGTAAGGCATCGCCAGTGGAGCAAGCGAGAGATATTGGTGCTAGCCAGATGCAAGAGGCACAGGTTTTGGTACCGACGCTGAAGGACAGCAACAAGCTGCAAAAGGCAATTTATGAAAATTTGCAGGCGGCAATGTTGGGGGAAAAGACGGTGGATAAGGCCGTTGCAGATGCAGCTCAAGAGTGGAACAGCAGTCGTTCTTGATAGGACTGACTACTGACAAAGAGCCTTTAGAGCAAAAGTAGGAAGGATTTTTAGCCGGCTCCTGAGCGAGCCGTATGAATTTTTGTAATCGTTCGCATAATTCCAGATGCTTGGGTAGGAGTAGCTTGTGAACGTTCAAAAGTCGGCTCCCGGTATGCAAACCACACTTCTGACAAGCTCTATAGTCTCAACCCAACCGCTCGACTTTACTGGTAAGCCGCCATATAGTTGTTCGCCTCCGTGTCAACTCCTGTGGCGACAGGGGCAGTTGTTGGTAAGGCCTGCTCAAGATGTTAAACAGCCTTATTTTCCTGCCTTTGAGAGTGAGAAAGGGTTAGTAAGGTGCTTAAAACACTCCCCAGTGGGTTTGGTTCGCATAGACGCAACGTTAGGTGAGGCAACGCTACAGCGCTGGGCTAATGCCTGTGAGCAAGCCGGGAAACCTCTGTTTGTATGGGGAACTGTCGGCCAAAAACTCAAAGACAAGCCGAGCCAGCTCAGTTGGTGTCTTAGGCGACTGATTGACGCGATCGCGGCACTGCTGTTACTGATGTTACTGAGTCCAGTCATGCTAGGGATAGTGGTACTGATGTCTGTCTATGCACCAGGAGCGATTTTCTCTTTTACATGGCGCGTTGGGGCACGGGGTAGACTCTTCCGGACTCTTAAGTTTCGCACGACGAAGGTCTATGATGATTCCCGTACTACAGCGCTAGGGCGTTGGATGCGTAACTATGGTCTGGACGAACTGCCACAATTATTCAATGTGCTGCGAGCTGAGATGAGCTTGGTGAAACCGAATTCTTTGGCTTTGTCTGAGGTTATGCAGCTCAACGCAAAAAGTGACGGTTATGCAAGCCTCTCATAAAAGTCTCCCCCCTCACTCAGCACTTTCAAGACTCAAAAAGTGACCGACTAAATAAAGGGAGCCACACAAGACAATTAGATTCTTTGACACCTCTGAGGTGTTAGAGGTTGCTGCCTGTAGTCCTGCCTCTAAATTAGGATAAGTGCAACAGTCGGCTAACTTGGGACAGATGTCTTGCGCGATCGCTTTTAGAACCTCTGGGTCAGCGGAACTGTGGTCGGGTACTGGCACTAGGTACAAGCGGTCAGCAGGTCGTAGCAGGGCGTTGAAGATGTCAGCATGGTCTTTTGTGGAGAGGATACCCATTACCCACGTAACTGGGGTGTTTAGAGTATCGACATATTGACGGAGGGCAACGGCGGCGGCTGGATTGTGGGCACCGTCGATGAGGAGGCGGCGATTTTTCCAGGTAGTCCATTGTAGCCGTCCGGGCCAGATGGTTTTTGCCATGCCGGAAATTATCGCTTGTTCTGGAATTTTCCAACCTTGGGAGATGAGAATTTGTAAGGTGGCGATCGCGATCGCGGAATTACTGAGCTGAATGTCTCCCAGTAACGGCAACGGATACTCAATGCCCTCATAGTCTGCCCAACCTTCTTTAATCGGCTGGGCTGGTTTTACCCAAACTGTAGGACATCCCAACTCCTTTATCCGTTGTTCTACCACTGCCTTGGCTTCTGAGGGAAGTTGCCCGACTACGGCAGGACATCCCGGTTTGAGGATACCGGCTTTTTCTCTAGCGATGTCGGCTAAAGTAGGGCCAAGCACTTGCCAGTGTTCTCGGCTGATGGAGGTAATGATTGTGACGAGAGGGTGGCATACATTCGTCGCATCCAGTCGTCCCCCTAATCCCACTTCCATCACGGCGATATCTACCTGCTGCTGGGCAAAATATAACCAAGCAATGGCTGTTACTACCTCAAACTGAGTGGGTGAATCTTCACTCTCTTCTGGAATTGCTGCTTTGACTTGTAGCAGTAATTCTCGAAACGTGTCTGTTGAAATCGGCTGTTCATTTAGACAAATTCGTTCATTCCAATCGACTAAGTGAGGGGACGTGTAGCGTCCTACTCGATAACCTGCCTCTGCCAGCACGGCGCACAGATAAGCACAGACAGAGCCTTTGCCATTTGTCCCCGCTACATGAATCACGGGGACAAAGCCCTGTGGATTGCCCAAATCTGCTAGTAGTTTTTCAATTCGCTCTAAGCCCAGATGGACACCAAAGCGCTGGAACGGTTTCAGGATTTCGTCGATGTCCATGTTGTTAATATCCAAGTTGCGGTGGGAACGCTTGGATAGTACGATCGACGGCGATTGATGTAAAGTCTCTACAAGTCTATTTGAAAAGGTTTGGATTTAGGAGAGATTAGGGTATTCCTATGCTTCAACTAGAAACGTCTGTAAAGGAAAACCTTCAGGAATGCCTAATTACTATCTTTCAGCTAAGTCTGTTGAGTTATTGGGGGTTGCAGCTAACCAAGATTAGTTATTGATGTACGTGGTAATCAATTAAGTTGCCATTTTCTTGATAGATACAAGTTATACTCTCACGAATCAAAATCTCCATAGCAACCCTCTCTTCAAAAGAACGGTATAAAACAGTAGGGTCTTTTGGTAATTCTTCGCTATCCTCAATGATTGCATAGTAATTTGGAGTTTGACTGAGAATGTGAAAAATTAGCTTTTGCCGCAATTCCTGAATAGAAAAGACGGCTTGATAAGGGTGATTTAGATAATCATTCGAGACATTTTCAAGTTCGTTAATTACCAGTCTTAATGTTAAATTGATAATCTTTGGAAACATTCTCACCTGAAATTCAATAAAAAGCAATAGTTGCTCAGATTTGCTTCTTGCAATAGACAAAAATAGCTTATGAAAACTAATTTTCATACTAACTAGTTTTGAATGACGCGAATCTGCTGACAAAAAACAATAAGATTTGGAACTTCACTACTTTTAATTTCTAATTGTGCGTCTGGCAATGCCTCAAACATCAAACGCTCACCAGGAAAAGCAATTCGTTCCCATGTTAAATTCGGCATATTTGTAAGGCGAAGGCTTTGGATTTGGGTAGTAGTATTAATATAAAAACAAAGAATTAGTCGATCACGATCAAAAAGCAAAGATTCTTCAGCAGGAGCGAATGCTGGATTCATATTTTTCATACTCTAATAGAGAGTAAATAACCTGGAAGCTACTAAACGCAAGCTAGATGTAGTTAGGCTATAAAAACCTATAATGCTTTCGATTTTTGCCTATACCACCCTGCCGGAACCCCCAGGTTATTGCATGGGTGTTAGGTTGGTCATTAAACAGAATATCTATCTTGCTTTTGCGATCGCTTCTGTCGGAAGAATGGGCTAATGTTAAGTTAGATAGTGACTCTTTATACAAAGAACTAGGAGGACATCCCGTTTTTACGAATTTTGCCTCTATAAGGGCGTTTGAGGTGTTCCCGTATTGGGCTTTCATTATAGCTATTGAGAGGTTCCCATCTCCTATTGCTAGGGAAAGAAGCATCGAAGAAGACACAAACAAAAGTAACTATTATATTCAAACTTATCTACTTAAATCTCTCTATCGGTTAGTGTGTGAAACACAAGAGTCCTTTAACCTTTAGCTCGACGAGATGAGAGTTGCAGACTTGACATGAACGTAGATATCTTGGCCCAGCAGATAAAGGCGATCCATTGGCGTCTCGCGGAATTGTACAAGGGTACAAGCCCTGACTTACAATTGCAACCAGATTTACTGTTGCCAGTAGCGTTCAAAGAACTCGGTACGGCTTCGGAAGAACTACAGGTGGCGGCTGAGGAACTATTCCAGCACAGGGAAGCCTTAGAATCCACACGCGCCCAGGTAGAAGCAGAACGCCAGCGCTACCGAGATCTCTTTGAGTTCATGCCAAATGCTTACCTGATAACCGATTTACAAGGAAAAATTCAGGAAGCTAACCGTGCCGCTACCACACTGCTCAACGTTCAGCAGTCGTTCTTGGTAGACAAACTGCTAATCAGCTTCATTCCTGCACAAGGGCGTCGGACGTTTCGTTCTCAACTCGCTCGTTTACATTTGTGTGACTGGGTGCAAGAGTTTTCATTACCTCTACAACCTCGTAGCGGTGAGATTTTTGAGGCGGCTCTCACTGTAGCTCCCATCCGCAACTCTCAAAACAACCTGGTTACTTTGCGCTGGATAGTGCGCGATATCAGTGAGCGCCAGCGAGCGCTTAAGGCGCTAAATACTCATAACTACGACCCCAGCGCCGATCGCCCTTGGCATTATTATTCCAAAGGAGAAATCATTCCTTTAGAACCCCAATCGCTTTGGCTAGTCCGTCGGGGTTGGGTAAAGCTAACTACAATGAGCGAACGTAGCGAAGAGGTGCTTGTGGGGTTAGTAGGACAATCAATGCCTTTTGGCTCTAGTATGACGGGCTTACCTACCTATCAAGCAATGGTTATTTCAGATGAGGTTCAGTTAGCGTCCATTCCTCTAACAGAAATTTCTACTTCCGTGCCTCTTACTCAAGCTCTTCTACCTAAAATTAACCAACGGCTACGCCAGACGGAAGCCCTTTTAGCTATTTCAGGAAAGCGACAAGTGAAAGAGCGCTTGGAGTATTTCTTGCTGTTTTTGAAACAGGAAATCGGTCAACCTGTAGAACAAGGGACTCTTTTAAGCGTTCGCCTGACTCATCAAGATATTGCCGATGCCTGCTGCACTACACGAGTGACCATCACTCGCTTGATGGGCAAGTTACAGCAACAAGGAAAGGTTAAGTTTGACTCTAGGCACCACATGATCTTAATAGATTAATTTAATTGGCATCTATTAGGCAAAATGCTTGCCCTATAGGCATTTCTTTTGCTAATAACCGACAACTAAGAACTAACAACTAACAGCTTTTTTTCTGCGGGATTTGCCGTTGATAGCGAGGGCGTGCTGGTGTGCCCCAACAAACCTGTTGAGCTGGGATATCACTGAAAACACTACTACGAGCACCAATTACAGCATTAGCACCAATTTGGACGCCTGGAGCAATGAAGCAATCGGTGGCAATCCAGACGCCGTTGCCAATAGCGATCGCAGATGTTATCAAAGCAAAAGCTGGGTCTTGGATGTCATGGCTACCCGTGCAGAGGTAGCATTCTTGAGAAATAACGCAGTGACACCCAACACGAATCGGCTCAAGGCTGTAAAAAACAACATCATCCCCAATCCAACTGTAGTCACCAATTTCTACGTTCCAGGGATAAGTAAAGCGGGCAGTCGGTCGGATAATTACTCCCGTGCCGATTTTTGCTCCAAACAATCGCAAAAGCCATCGACGGAAGCTATTGAAGGTATGAGGACTTAAGGGAAAAGTAATCGCTTGTACCAACCACCAGACCAAGACAAACCATCCAGGACGCCCCCGATCGTACTTAGATTGGTCGTACTGGCGTAAATCAACTAAGGCTGGTTCATCCAAAGTAGGTAGTTCGCTTTTCATTTGTTATTTGTCATTTATCATTTATTGTTAGCTAATAAAAAATAACAACTTCAACGGTTTGGAGAAATGGCTGACGGAGGTGGCATTACGGGTGGCTTCTCGCTTAGATTTAGCTGACCGTCAAACTTGCGTAATTCATAAAGCTTGACACCAATTTGATACTCATACTGGCTCAACAAACGTCCATAAATGTAGCCAGCTTTGCCATCTAGAAAGCCGAATCGAATGATGTAAAATAAAATGAACCGTAGCGTTGGTTTAAAAGGCAACCGTACCCAAAGTTTTTTGAGAAATCGCTTGCGCTGTACGGCATCTCCAAAGAGATTTGCACCAATCGTGCCAGAGTCATCTTTGCCATTTAGCAGGTTGAGATAGACGCGAGCCTCCCAATTAGAGTAGCGATTATGCCGCTCTAGCCAGTGGTAGATATCCCGAAAGTCGATGTGCAGCATATCGTTTTTCAGGTAACCCACGGAGCCTTCTAAGATGACGTGTTCGTGAACTTCGTTGTCACCGGTGTTGCGAATTTCTTCAGTATTGAGGTTTTCGTAGCGACCTTGTTTGTGTTTAAACAAGCGTAGGTTCCAGTCGGGATATTTACCGCCGTAACGAATCCACTTGCCCAGGAAGAAGACTTTGCGATTGAGGTAGTAGCCGTCATAGTCTGGATTTTGGATGACAAGCGCAATTTCGTCCCAGAGTTCTGGGGGAATGCGTTCGTCACAATCGACGATTAGCACCCACTCATTGCGGAAGGGTAGATTTTCTAAGCTCCAGTTTTTCTTTTTAGGCCATCGACCATTGAAGTGAAATTGTACAACAGTTGCATCGTAGCTTTTGGCAATTTCAACAGAGCGATCGCTACTTTGTGAATCGACAACAAATACTTCATCAGCTCTCTGTAGAGTCTCTAGACAAGCGGCGAGGTTTGCCTCTTCGTTTTTTGCCGGAATCAAAACGGAAACGGGGATAGGGTAGGTAGTCGATGTCATGGCATAGGATTATTTTGAAACCACAGATGGACACAGATAAACACAGATTCCCTATCTCTACTTGATGGATTTTTGGGATAGGTGCTTAATCGCAGGAGTGAGGGCTGGATGGAATTTTGATAGTTTTAGTATTCCCTGGATTGCCGCAGTTAGATAACTAATTTGACCGTAGGTATACACCAGGTTATCAAAGCGTAAGGTGGGGTTGCGGGCGTATTTGAAAGATTTGTACAAACCGCGCACCATGCGTTCGCCTCCCCATAATAGTTGGGCAGGACCTGCGCGATCGCTAAGTTGTTCGCGGTAACACTCACTAATGCCTTGCCACCAGCTCCTAGTTAAAAACCAACTAGGTTTGAGCCGTTCGGGAGCAACATGATGAGCAACGAGTGCATCCGGTAGATAGGCAACCTGCCAGCCTTGTTGGAGTGCTAGTTCTGTCAGGTGCAATTCTTCATTGGATAACAAGTTTTTGCCAACACGACCGAGATTGACATCAAAGCCACCAATTTTCTGTAAAAAAGCCCGTCGCAGCGAGTAATTTAATCCTCGTGGCGTCAAACCAGGATTGTTGATATAAACAACGTCCTCACCCAAGTCATAGGCTCCTAAATTTCCGGTTAATTCTGGTGACAACCAATTAGGTAACGTGAAGCCATCAGGCCACAAAAGAGTAACTTTACCACCAGCGATCGCTAGTTTATCGTTGCTCTCAAAGGCGTTGTAAATTGTCTTGAGCCAGAGGGGACTAGCAATGGCATCATCGTCAAGATAAGCAAGAATGGGCGCAAGAGCTTCTTTAGCCCCCGTATTGCGGGCGACGGATAGCCCCGTGACGGGTTCGTAAACGTAGTTGAGTCGCGGGTGGGAGAGCCGTTCTTCGACAATCTCACGAGTGCGATCGCTCGACGCATTATCTACCACAATCACTTCATAATTGTAAAAATCCTGCTGTAGCAAGCTATCAATTGCTGCACCTAGATACTCTTCGCGATTGTGGGTGCAAATGATGGCAGAGACTTGAGGGGCTGCTGACATAGCAAAGGGCATTGGGTAGAGTGCGTATGAAGGTTCTTAGCGATTAACGCTTGAGCCTTCCAACGTTCTAACCTGTCAACCTGTCAACCTGCCAACTTCACTATCTGGGAAGTTGTCTCTCGTTACTTAGATGAGAATGCATCACAATTAGGGTTTCCGCTAGTTGGCTGAGACGAGTTTCTAGTTCTTGTTTGCGGTTCAAGAGCTGTCGCAGCTTTTGATGACGAGCGATCGCTAAACTAACACTAGGAACCTGATCGGGCGGACAGGGTCGCGCCCAAAACTGACCCGAAGCATCCAACCCACACAGGCGGTAACCTGTACGGGGAGATTCCACGCTTACCTTGGTGTCGGGTTGAGTCCACTCTTCCTCTACATAATCCATCAGTCGGTCAACTGTTGTCGGGCGTACTGTTCCTTGGGCTTCTTTCGCATCGCGGGCATGAGACTCTAACCACCCATCAACAATTGGTCCTTCGATGTAGATGTCTTGAATTTGCCGCAGGATTGTTTGTAGTTCCTGCTGCCAACGGGCGACAATTTCTTGGATGTCTTCCAGCAGGTTCATTGCTAAAGCCGGGTTAGCCGCGTGGCGATGTTCGCTGATGCTCAGAGGCTTCAATTTGGGCAGCGACGGCGTCTTGCCTTGGTGCTTGCGGGCAGGGTAAGGCTGTACCGCCATTGAGAAAGAAAGCTCATCCGCATCTGGCTTGCTCCTCGGTTGCCCTTCAACGGAATCGGCTTGGTGTCCTGCACTAGCAGATGTCCTTGGGCTGTCAGTAGGTTGTGGTTGTCCCAACTGATGTAGTGCTGTCTCGATCCGTTGCAGTTTTGGTTTCATGGTTTTCTCATGCCACTGTGTCAAATCACCAACTCTTTCATTCCAGCACAACCGTGGGGTTAGCGTACTCAATGAATTTTGTGAGTTGCTCAGTTCTTTGATTTTCGGTCATTTTAACCGCATTAACCGTAACTCATAGCACTTCACTCAATGGTTAATACAAATAAATCCTCGTTTTCGGGAATAAGGAATGGGAATAGCCAGTCCAATTCCCCATAGTATTTATTATTGATAGACGGCTGGACACTTGTGATTACAGATACGACAAAATCTACGGCTCGCCTCATCTTGGTGACAGGGCCATCCCGGTCTGGCAAAAGTGAGTGGGCAGAAACCCTGGCGATGCAGACGGGCAAACCAGTCATCTACATAGCAACGGCGAAAGCTGACCCCGATGACCTTGAGTGGCTTGCTCGGATTGAAAAACATCAGCAACGCCGTCCTCCAGAGTGGACGACGCGGTTAGTACCAGCAGAGTTGGCGGCAACGATTCGAGAACATTCTGATAGTGGTTACTGTCTTTTGATAGATTCTTTGGGAACCTGGGTAGCAAATCTTCTTGACCAGGATTCAGCAGTTTGGGAGAGAACCTTACAAGAATTATTAGATAGTCTACAGATAGCAGGTACGGTCATTTTTGTAGCAGAGGAGACGGGCTGGGGCGTTGTTCCGGCTTATCCAATTGGGAGACTATTTCGCGATCGCCTGGGAGAAGTAGTGCGTAGGCTAGGTGTAATTTCTGACTGCGTATACTTAGTAACTGGCGGTCATGTTCTTAATCTCAGCGCTCTGGGATCGCCGTTACCATAGAATTAATGAACACACTGGGTATTGAGTTTGACACCCAATACCCAAAGTCCAACCCCTGACAACTTTCATGGCATCTGAACAACAAGTTAAACGCTATCTCGCCTACTGGTTTCAATTAGGCAAAAAAGTTGTGATTCGCAATGGTAAGTCCGCCCTGCTGCCGCAACCTGTCATTGCAGGCGATCGCTATAGTGATGAATTTGAAAGCATCTGGCAGCAAATTCTCTCACCAGATAGCGGTGAGTGTCACCTGGAAGGCACGCCACAAACCATTGCGGAGTTGTTGACGCCAAAGTGGAACATAGAGGGTTGTGCCCGTTGTGAGATGCCCGTCCCCATGATCGATATTGGGATGCAGCCAGAGCTTTGTCCTTGTAGCGATTTACCGACTTGGCCGAATACAGAACTGCCGCAACCGCGAGAGCCGATCAGTAGTCAAGGGCGTCTGCGGGAAATTCGCGATCGCTTATCTAAATCTAGCAGTCATTGATCTAAAGGCAGATTGATGCGCCACCCTTACCCCAGAGCGACTTGTGGACTTAAGCCGTCAGCACACCAAGCGGGTGCAAAAGCCTTCGTAACAAGTTAAGGAGGGGAGCGAGTTGTGCTAAGATTTGCGTCTTATAGATGCCTGTGGGAGTAAAGAAGTTGCTGTTATGACAAGTGCTAGAAACGTTCTTGGAGGAGAGCTGGAGACTTGCTGCACTTCACCAATGACCGGATTTTATCGAGATGGAAAATGTAGCACCGGAGCTGGTGACATGGGAGCACATATCGTTTGTGCGCAAGTGACTGAAGAGTTTCTTGCATTCACCCAGTCGAGGGGGAATGATTTGAGTACACCCGTTCCAACGTTTAATTTTCCTGGTCTGAAACCAGGCGATCGCTGGTGTTTATG
>JALYGX010000181.1 GCA_030776905.1 Cyanobacteriota bacterium
TCCATGATTAGGCTCAAGTCTTGAGTTTGTCCCGTAGTAGGCATCAACGCAGCATTGATGCGACGGGCTAAGTCGTAGGTTCCCGGAACATTTAGATCTAGTTCGCGCATTACCGAACCTGATGGACTGTACAGACGAGCAATCGCAGTCCCACCGCCCAAATCCAACACGCCGTTGATTGACTTGGGTGACTTGAATAAGCCATTCGCCCGTGCGTAACGATAAGCAGGCTTAGTCTCATCAACGGGTTGAACGTTGCGAACGGTGGCATAGACCCGTTCGCCGTTGCGGGTGAATTCGTAGGTGTTAGCTAGTTCACCTAACCGCTTGACGTTCTCCTTGTGGCGGCTGTCGGGTAAGGCAACCCGCAAGTATTCGATAATCAGCGTATTTTGATTGATGTTTGGCTCTAACACTGCAAACATCAGGTACTTGGCAAGCTCAACCTTATCAAATTCAAACGCAGGTTTACCCCCAAGAGCCTGGGCTTCCGCACCAACGATGAAGCGAGATTCAGTATGCCCGTGTTTGTCGAACAATTCGATCAAAACCGAGTTCTCACAAGGTTCTGCATCTTCCCAAGGTTCCAGCAGTTTGACAAAGCTGGGGATAGTTCGGATGTTCCCTTTTGGGTCAATCCACTGGGTTGTGCGGTTGCCAGCGTCCAGTGCCGCGATAGGTCGCTTAAATGCACTTACGGGTTCTTGGTTGACGTTCTGCGTCAGGGTTGCAGTCATGCTTTTTAGTCCTTAAAAAGTGGGTGAAATGCTTGTAAATTCTCGCTTTGAGCTTTCTTTGCAATGCACTGTAGGGCAGCTCAAAGCAGTGACGCGATACGACCCGAATTAATTTTTTTTGCGCTTTGGGTGACTGATTGCGTCTATACCTGTTACGATACACACATACACGAATTCGTGTCAACATAAATCTAAGAATTCTTGAGGGTGTGTGAGATTATGGAGGAAATAAACCTCCCAATTGAACTACTAGAAGTGGCTTCTAAACGAGACGACCCTAATTATCAGCAGATTAGTGGGCATATCCCGAAAGAGATGGCGACAGAGTTTAAAGTTGCCTGTACTAGAAAAGGAGTTAGCCACAGTGATGGGTTAGAGCAAGCGATCGCCCTATGGCTGGCACAGGACAACCAACCCCTCGCCTCTAGCACCAGCAGCGGCAAAGGCAGGGGGAAGAAGGGGGGTGAGGAGTGACTGAGACACCAGGACGATATGACGTAGGCGATCGCACTCCCCAGTTTGAGGAGCATCTCATCCACACCGCTGCTGGCATCCGCATCACTGGAGCCAAGCAGGAAATCGACCTTGTGCTTAATGCGTTGGCTAGGGCAGGGTTCTTCTACAAAACCAACAAGACCCTCTACCCCTGCCGGGATAACTCAAAACGGTTCAATCTGTACTTAAATTTTGTAAAGTGCCCTGCGCTGCTGGAGGTGAAGAATGAATGAGTTGAGCGATCGCCCTCTCCGTCCCCAACCTCCACCGAGTTTTGAAACACAAATCAAAGCTTTACCACCTGCTGTGCGGTCGGTGGCTGAGTCGCTGGCATTGCGGGATATGGAAGGGGCAAAGCGCTACATGGCGCTGTACCTTTCAGGTAATCGAGGAGGAAAGACATGAGGATTATGCTCCAACCAAACAGAGCGCCTCCCAAAAACATACGGGCAGGAAAAAATCCAGGGAGGCGCTCGCAAAAAGGAGCTTCCCTGTTATCCTAATAAGCAGACTAATATCCCAGCGCCAGTGATTGGTGATGGGTAAAAATAATGACCTTTGGAGTTTAGCAGACCCAAAGGTCGAAGAAGTTATTGCCAAGCTGTTAACTGGACAACAATAAATTTTTGTATAGGCTCAGTTTAACAGATTTAAGAGAAAGGTACGTCACCTTTTTCATCCCAGGCAATGGCTTCTCCTTCAAAAAAATGAGAGAGGCAACATGACTCAAAACGCTGCATTGACCACACACAGACCATTTCAGGCATCGCCAGATATACGCGATCGCTCCATCAGAACGCATTTAAACCTAGGGAAATATTTCCCTAGGTTTCTAGTTCGAGTGAATCAGGGAGGGCATCACTAATGGTGAAAATTGTCAAGTCCGCCCCGACTTCCGAACGCCAAAATGGCATCCCTAATGAGGGGGAAGCATGAGTATCCCCACCAAGAAGCTTCACTCAGACTTTATCGAGGAAGTTAACCAGCGTACAGACCTCGTTGATATCATTTCCGGTCATATTGAGCTAAAGAAGCGCGGTAAAGAGTATTTGGGCTTGTGCCCGTTCCACAACGAAAAATCGCCAAGCTTCAGTGTCAGTCCCACGAAGAAACTTGCTTATTGCTTCGGCTGCTCGTGGGGCGGGAACGCGGTCAAATTCCTGATGGAGCTGAATCGCGTTGGTTTCGCTGATGCCGTTCTGGATTTAGCACGCTCTGCTAACATCCCGGTGAGGTATGAAGATGGCTCAACCGAGTATGATTATCCAGATCCTCTACGCCGACCATTGACACCCAAGCCCCTACCAGCCAAAGAGGAAAAGGAAAATTCAGATAAGAAAGATTACACCGTTGACGAGTGGCGGGTTAGTCAGTCGGTTGAGCGGCTACTTTCTGGCATTGGGGATGCAGCCAAGGCTTTAGGCTGGTTGTTCAACCGGGGCATTACCCGTGAAATGGTTGAGCGC
>JALYGX010000182.1 GCA_030776905.1 Cyanobacteriota bacterium
GCGTTCGACACAGGTATCGATCATCACCTCTGTAGGATTAAACATCTTATTATCCTCCGAAAAAAATTTAAGCTAACCAGGTGAATCTGATTCACGGAGTTAGGCGTTTTAACCAGGTGTCGGTCGATTGGTTAGTTTCTGACTGAGGTTGTTATTCTTCAAGTAAAATCAATTTGAATCATCTATCGTTAGTTTCACAGAGCCTTCAGGAAATAGTAACCAGGAAAGCTCATTGCTTTTGCCGTGATTTGTTTTAATGAATGTCTCAAAACTAGTTAGGTTTATTTTCTAAATTTAAACAAACTCATAAAACCTCAGTAAAGCTCAGGAATTTGTTATTAAGATATTCATTCAAGTAACTACGCTTTACAATAAAAGCACTGTCATAAATTATTAAACACTAAAGTTTAGAGTTCGAGGGAGAATAAAATTGCCTACTTTAAAAGTTTATATCTTTTTCAGCTAAGGAAAATTCAATACTCTATCTCAGGAATCTAAGGTAGGGAGTGATTAATACAGTTAAAAGATGCGATCGCTATCACTTCTGCTAGTACCAGAGACTGACCAACTCGCTTGAATAAGACGGCACGGAGACAGTATTAGCTATAGGGATGATTTCATGGCTTGGTGAAAAGCTATAGTGTTTGTAGAGAACTCAGACTCGCCCTGAAACAGGACTATGGATGTTGAAGAAGCATTACAATTTGTCGATAAACTAATCTACGCGAAGACAGGAAAACATCTAAATGATTTAGAAAGAGAAGTGTTTTCCGGTTCTTGGCAAGGTCATACTTATGAAAAAATGTATCCACTTAACCCGGAGTATGTAGAGAAAGATGTTGGCTACAAGCTATGGAAAAAACTTTCAAATGCATTAGGAGAAAAAGTTACAAAAAAAACTCTGCACGGTGCGATTGAGCGAGCCTTGAAGAGAGTGTTTATCTCCCATCGGGGGCAAGAGCCAGACCTCAGTCTTGCCGTACAGTTATGTGAAGCCATAAATGCTTCTGGATATCAAGCGTTTATGACAACAGTAGGAATAAACACCTCTAGTTACCATCAGCCAGGAGAAGATGGATTTGCTTACATTGATGAAAAATTAAAGCAGTGTGATTACTTTTTATTGCTGCTATCTCCACAAGCGGCGGTCAGTGAAATGGTGATTGAGGAATTACGGCGGGCTAAAGAATTGCGCGATTCCCGCTCTAACCACAAGCCCGCTCTGCTGCCAATTCGAGTAAATTGTCCTCCCAGCGAACCCCTGAATCACGACCTACGCAGCTATCTCCAGGGAGTTGGACACCGTGAATGGAAATCACCTGCTGATACTCCAATCTTGATCCAAGAAATCATCAGTTTGTTAGCAGATAGCGAGAGTGGAAGAGTCACAGAGTGGGAGATTGGCAGCTTGGCAGACTGGGAGAATTTTATCCACCTACCTGCTGACGCTCTTACTACCTCCCCAATAACGGTTGATGGTCCGCCCCTGCCAGTCGCCGAGCCAGAATTGCCCAACGGTCAAGTCCGTCTAGCTTCAGCTTTTTACGTGGAGCGAGTTCCTTTTGAAGCTCAGTGTTATCGGGAGATATGTCAACCAGGAGCGCTCATCCGGATTAAAGCACCTAGGCAGATGGGCAAAACGTCCCTGATGGCGAGAATTCTCTATCAGGCAAAAGAGCAGGGTTATCGCACAGTGCCCTTGAGCTTCCAACACGCCGACACCTCAGTTTTTACCAATCTGAACGAACTCCTACAGTGGTTTTGTGCCAGGATTACTCGCAAGTTGCGGCTACCCTATCAAGTTGATGATTATTGGAGCGACACGTATGGCAGCAAAGATAATTGCACAGCCTACTTTGAAGATTGTTTATTATCAGAAAGCGATGAGCCGTTAGTGTTGGGTTTAGATGAGGTTGATCGCGTTTTTCAATACCCAACCATTGCCGACGACTTCTTTGGATTATTGCGAGCTTGGTATGAGGAAGCTGGATATGGTGACGCCGATAGCGATTTGTGGGAAAAACTCCGCTTAGTAGTCGTACATTCGACAGAAGTTTATATTCCCCTCAATGTTAATCAATCTCCTTTCAACGTCGGACTTCCCATTGAGTTACCAGAATTTAGCCCCCAACAGGTGCAAGATTTGACCCAACGACATGGATTGAATTGGAGCGCGACTCAGGTTGAACAACTCATGTCGATAGTCGGTGGACATCCCTATCTAGTGCGAGTGGCTCTCTACCACATTGCCCAACAAGAAATTACGCTCCCTCGGCTGTTAGATATTGCACCAACAGAAGCCGGACTGTATGGTGACCATCTGCGCAGACACTTATGGAATCTTCAAGAGCATCCAAAGCTAGCCGTTGCATTTACCAAGGTTGTAACAGCAGGCGAACCCGTGGAATTAGAATCAATGCTGGCATTTAAGTTACACAGTTTAGGATTGGTGCAGTTGCAAGGCAATTATGTTACGCCCCGCTTCGATTTGTATCGTCAGTATTTTCGTGGGAAGTTAAGCTCTCCCCTCAGCGTAGGGACGCCAGGAACGATGAACTCGTCTTTGCAGGAATTAGAAAATCCTCTGATAGGTGGCATTGGAGTTGATCAGCCTAACAGCATGCTAGGCTAACGCCGATGCTCACCAACTCACTACCGCTAACGTCCAGCAATCTCCCAAGGACAATACACCTCTTACAAAAGTCGATTGACACAGATCAAATCCATCTGTGGTTAAAAATCCCAAATCAGCACTTTTGCAAGACGTTTAATCTCAAATGCCAAAAATCTTGTCGTTGTAGAAAAAGCCCAATGAACAGGAACTCTCAGACCTGGTTCCTCTACTTACTATGTCTGGCAATGACGATCTTACTCTTAAGATCTCCTCCCCAAGTTGCCGTGAATTCTCCAACAACCTCAGCATCAACTTCAACTGAGTTACGAGGCGTTTGGTTAAGCAATGTCGGCAGTCCCGTCTTATTTATCCCTTGGAAAGTCAACCGAGCAATGCATCAGTTGTCTGAGCTGAACTTTAATACCGTTTACCCCGTAGTCTGGAACCGAGGTCATACCTTTTACCCCAGCGCTGTCGCGAAACGGGAAACAGGTTACCCTCAAGACCAAATGCTGCGAATTCTGCGATTGGGGCAGGATGTCTTGGGTGAGATAGTCAAGCAAGGGAATCAGCAGGGATTGAGCGTCATACCTTGGTTTGAGTATGGCTTCATGACGCCTCCGAAGTCAGAATTGGCTAAACGCCACCCCGACTGGCTCACCGTGCGCCGGGACAGGAGGAAGACCTTCAAGGCAGTTCTGGACGAACAGAACGGCATACAAAACGTGCCGAAATTTATCCGCAACGGTCTTGTGAGTAAGCAAGTTTGGCTCAACCCTCTCCACCCAAAAGTGCAGAAGTTCATCCGCGAGTTAATTGTTGAAGTTGTCAGTCGGTATGATGTGGCGGGAATTCAGCTAGATGACCACTTTGGCTTGCCCGTAGAGCTGGGCTACGATGCTTTTACTGTCAAGCTTTACCAAAAAGAACATCAAGGCAAAAGCCCTCCTGATGACCCTCTCAACCCAGAGTGGATGCGTTGGCGAGCCAATAAAATCAGCGATTTCATGGAAGAGATTTTCCAGGCTGTCAAAGCCGTCAAACCCAATGCCATCGTGTCCCTATCTCCCAACTCCTACGCTTTTGCCTACAGAACTTATCTACAAGACTGGCAAACTTGGGTGCAACGAGGTTGGGTAGAGGAGTTGGTTTTACAGGTGTATCGAGATGACCTCAAAAGTTTTCTAGCCCAATTGTCACAACCTGCTATCCAGATGGCGCGTCGTCAGATTCCTGTCGCGGTAGGGATATTAACCGGAACCTGGAGTCGTCCTGTCTCGCTTGCCAAAATTCAGAAGCAAGTTAAGGCAGTTCGCGATCGCGGTTTTGATGGAGTATCCTTTTTCTACTGGGAGAGTCTATGGGGCTATATCGCTCCTGAGTCACCCCGCAAGCGTCGAAAAGCTTTCCAGGCACTTTTTTCTTCCCCAGCCAAACAACCGCAAGCCAAAAACCGGTCTATCCCGCTAGGATAGACTCTCTTCGGCTAGTCTCGCTGCCAGCCGCCTAAATGACACTATCTTCAATTAAACATTCATCCACTTCAGCATTAGTACCAGTAATGTCCCCCATACCCCTAAAACTTCTAAAAAATCAATACGGCGTTTGGCTGCAATGGGTGTTAGCCACACTTTTGGGTTTTTTAGTCAGTTTGTATTGGGTTGAGGTGGGTGAGAGAAGCGATATTCGGGCTGTGGAGGGAGTGATAGGCGGTGTTGTGATTGGCTTGGCGCAATGCTTTGTCCTGAACCAACGGTTTTCCCGAACCTGGGGGTGGATATTGGCGAGTGCGATCGCTTGGGGGGTACTCGGCGGTAGTGGATTTGGTGCATTGGGGTGGGTAGCACCGAAAGTTATGTCGGTTCCCCTGCGAGTGCTTTACGGAACTGTGGATGGGGCAACAGTTGGAGCTACCCTCGGATTAGGGCAATGGTTAATTCTCAGGAAACAGGCTAGAAACTCTGGGCTGTGGATACTAGCAAGTACGGTGGGTTGGTCAATTGGACTAGCCTTTGGTTGGGCAGTCGGGGCAGTTTTGCGGTGGCTTACGGGTCTATTCTTGGGTGAGGTCGTGGGTTTGGCTGTCGGGTGGGTTGTCGTTGCTGCAATTACAGGCGTTGCTCTTTGCCACATTGCTGGGAGTGCTACCACAGAAAAGCATTACCACTAAACCGTACATCACGCAATAGGTAAGTCACGCCACAATAAAAAGATGAGGCTGGACATCAACAATCGGGGAATCGTGTTTTTTACACAGAGGCACTATGAGTCTACATACACGCACTATCAGTCAAGAGCCAAACCCAGCTCATCAGCGCCAACTTGGGTGGTGGACGGTGGGTGGGCATTTGCGACTCGATGCTCCTAGCTATGTAGTGCGGCAGGCAGATTTTGACCTCTATGAAGGATTGAAGGCTGGGGAGTTTTGTTATGTTCTCAATTCCCGGCAGATGGGTAAGACTAGCTTGCGGGTGCGAACGATGCACAAGCTGCAAGCGGAAGGCATTGCCTGTGCCGCCATTGACTTAACGAAGATTGGTAGCCAAAATATTACCCCCGATCAATGGTACGCCGGGGTAATCAGGCGTCTGATGGTGAGTTTCCAGCTTTCAGGACAGGTCGATTTAAAGAGGTGGTTGGATGAGCGCGAATATTTGTCTCCCGTACAGCGCTTGAGCGAGTTTATCGAACAAGTGCTGCTTCTTGGTGTTAACCAGAGACTTGTTATTTTTGTAGACGAAATTGACAGCACCCTCAGCTTGAATTTCAAAACAGATGACTTTTTTGCCTTTATCCGCGCTTGTCATGGATATGATCGCTTGACGTTTGCGCTTTTGGGAGTAGCAACTCCTTCCGATTTGATTCAAGATAAAAAGCGCACGCCGTTTAATCTGGGTCGCGCCATTGAATTAAACGGCTTTCAATTACAAGAAGCACAGCCTCTTGCTGAAGGATTAGCGCTGAAAGTTGGCAATCCCCAAGCGGTGCTGGAAGCGGTGTTGGACTGGACGGGAGGCCAACCCTTTCTTACCCAGAAACTGTGTAATCTCATCTTCAATTGTGAATTGCCTGTAACCCCAGGAAAAGAGGCTCAGTGGGTTGAAAATCTGGTACAAACCCGACTGATTAACAATTGGGAAGCTCAAGATGAACCGCCGCATCTGAAAACTATTCGCGATCGCCTTTTGCGGATTGGTAAACGTACCGGCCCCCTACTGAAGCTCTATCAAAAAATCTTGCAACATGGTGAAGTCGCCACTGACGATAGTTCCGAACATATGGAATTGCGCCTGTCGGGATTAGTCGTTAAGCATGACGGCAAGTTATGCGCGTACAACCGTCTTTATCAGACTGTCTTTAACTGGAGTTGGCTCACCAAAGCATTAGCTGATTTGCAGCCTGATTTTCTCCAAGTTGTTGCTGACCAAGAACAACGGCTTTTGTCCATGCTGGGTGTCATGGATGGCAAAAATTTTGATGATATTCTTTATGAAGTTTTAGGCTCAGTAATTCTTAAAATGGGAGAATTACTAAGTGTAGACCGGACGACAATTTTCCTTATAGATGAAGATAAAAACGAGATTTGGTCGATCATTGCCAGAAATCAAGTCGGTAGCGCTCCAGAGGTAGAAGTCTTAGAGAATAAAGAGATTGTCGGTTTAGTGGCAACTCTTAAAGAAATGGTTAATATTCCTTTTTATTTTTCTGAAAAATCTGTAGAAAAAGCTCAAAACAAAGCAGCAGCCAGTGGATATCCCACGTACACGTTATTAGCTTTACCTCTGTTGAATGATAAAGGAAATTTAGTAGCAGTAGTTCAGTTACTGAATAAACTCAAGCAACCTAATAATCCAACAGACTCTCTTTTAGAAAAAATTGATACAAAAGGCTTTACCGAAGCCGATCGCCAACAATTTGATGAATATGCGCCAGCGATTCAACGGATTTTACAACGCTGCCAGTCTTGCTATAAATTAACGCAAAGACTCCAAGCCTCAGAAGCCCTGACAGAAGCAACGCGATCGCTTTCTCAAAGCAGTCTGGATTCCGATGAAATTCTCAGTCGGGTCATGGAGGCAGCTAAAAAACTCATGAACGCAGATCGTAGCACCCTATGGCTTCTGGATAGGGAAGCCAACACTCTATACACAAAAATCCCTCAAGCTGATGGCTCAATAAAAGAAATGCATGTGCCTGTAGGTGTTGGCTTTGCGGGAAAGGTAGCAGAAATTGGCGAAACTCTAAATATTCCCTTTGACCTTTACAACCATCCAGACTCGGAGAATTCCAGAAAGTTCGATCAAGCTACGGGTTATCGCACTTGTAGCTTACTCTGTATGCCTGTTTGGAGTCCGGATGGTGAATTGCTTGGCGTAACTCAATTAGTGAACAAGCGCAAACAAGGTACACATCCCGAATACAACCCAGCCGATTGGCCCGCCGCGCCAGAATGCTTTAAGGCAAGTTTTGATGCCAATAGCCAGAAATATATGCAGATATTTAATTCTCAAGCTGGCGTGGCGCTGCAAAATGCTCAAAAGTTTGCGATGGTCAAGCAAGAAGCGGAAGCTCAACAACAAAATGTTGTCAGTCAAACCCTGGCGATGCTCTATAAAGTCATGGAAAATGAGGGGTTTGATGACATTCTTGATTCGACATTGCGCTCGATTACCATCAACATGGGGAAATCCTTGAGTGCAGACCGGGCAACAATTTTCCTATTAGATGAAGAGAAGAATGAACTGTGGTCGATGATTGCTGAAGAAGATGAGGATGGACGCTCCTTAGAGATTCGGGTTCCTGCGGATAAAGGCATTGTGGGTGAGGTTGCCTCGCGCAAGCAACTAGTTAATATTCCCTACGATTTCTACGATGATCCGCGCTCAACTACGGCTAAGGAGCAAGACAAAAAAAATGGATACCGCACCTACACGATGTTGGCATTGCCACTATTAAACGATCGCGGTGGTTTAATTGCTGTTGTCCAGTTACTCAACAAGTTAAAGCGAGGGTATAAGCGAACAGCTTCCTTAGCAGAAAAAGTTGATCAACAGGGCTTTACGAAAGCTGATGAAGAACGGTTTGCGGAAAATGCACCGATGATTCAAATGATTCTGGAAAGCTTCCGCTCGTATCATAAAACTGCTAGAGGACAACGAGTGGCAGCGGCCCTGATGGCAGCGACACGCTCAGTTAGCCAGAGTAATTTGGAACTCAAAGAAATCCTCCAACGGGTAATGGAGGCGGCAAAGAAACTGATGAACGCCGATCGCAGCACCTTATGGCTGATTGACCACAAAACTGATGAACTGTGGACTGAAATCCTATTTGATGACGGCTCAGTCAAAGAACTACGAGTGCAGGTTGGAGAAGGTTATGCGGGAAAAGTTGCAGAAACAGGCAAGCCTTTGAATGTTCCCTTTGACCTATACGGTCACCCAGGTTCTGAAACGGCGAGAAAGACCGATCAATCTACGGGTTATCGTACCTATAGCTTATTGTGTACGCCAGTTTTGAGTCCTGATGGGGAGTTGATTGGTGTTACTCAATTAGTCAATAAGATGAAACAAGGCGATTTTCTTGAAGAGGACTCCAGTCAGGGAGAGGAAGCACCCGGTCACTTCTGGATTAGTTTTGACGAAAGCGATCAAAAATATATGCAGATATTTAACAATCAAGCTGGCGTTATTCTTCAGAATGCCGAGCTGCTTGCAGCCGTCAAGCGGCAGGAGCTTTCGCTGCGAGATAGCTTGAGTTCGCCATCCGACTGAGCTTTTTTGGGAATGGGGAATGAGAGAGTCCCTTCCTTATTCCCCATTGCCAGATGGTTTCATCGGTATCGCTAATAAAGTGAAAGGGTAGAGGGTAAATCCGTCTCTCCTCTGCTTTTAGGTTAGAACGTGGCTTACCCATTAATTACGGGAAAACAGCGCATTGCGCATATTGCACGGCTTCATCTTCAAAGGTTGCCTCTAAAAATCCGCATCTGGCGCACGTCTCAGAGCGGTTGTGATCTTGCATATCCGGATGCTCGGCGTCATATTCCACCCGCCAGACTTCCTCGCCTAATTCCTCTTCTAATTCGAGATCGCGAACAGGATTTTGGATCAACCAATCAATCTCTACCACGTCGTAGATGGGAAATTGGCTACAGTAGAAAATTCCAATAGCCATTCTTAACCTCCCCCTGAAAATAGATGCATCAGCCGTTATTAACCCATGAGGTTCAGAAAAAGTAAATTAGCCTTTAGGCGAAGAAATTTTTAGGAACCCATCAATATTAACAGTTGAGCATTGACGATGCTCGTTGTATGCTTTGCCGAACCGATTCAGCAGAGGCTTGGAGAGCCGTGCGTTCGGCATCTGTAAGGTTGAGTTCTAGTATCCTTTCAACACCGCTAGACCCCAAGCGCGTTGGAACTCCGTTGACATCCTCACCGCCCTTGAAGGACAGTGATTCCTAAACCTCACGACTTAGGTTTCTGTTTCTTTCCCTTACGGGGATTTCGCAACTGCCCTTTAGACTCATGCCCATCAGGTCTTACGTTCGCTCCACAGACTATCACCGCAAGCCCTGCGGCGAGAATATTTTGTGCAGCATTGATGTCTCGGTCATGGCACGTCCCGCATTCTGGACAATCCCACTCTCGAACATCAAGCGGCAATTTATCGACAACATGACCGCAGTTCCCACAGCGCTTACTACTAGGAAACCATCGGTCAATCTTAACCAGTGTGCGACCATACCACTGGCTTTTGTATTCCAACTGGCGAACCAACTCAGACCAGCTTGCGTCAGCAATAGATTGAGCAAGCTTGTGGTTCTTCATCATATTCTTCACAGCCAAGTCTTCGATGGCAATCGTTTGGTTTTCGCGCACCAATCGAGTCGTCAGTTTGTGAAGGAAATCTGTTCGAGCGTCGGCAATAGCCGCATGAATCCGAGCAACCCGATGTCTTGCTTTCTCTCTGTTATTAGAGCCTTTAACTTTGCGAGACAATGCTTTTTGAGCTTGCTTCAACTTATGTCGAAGGCGCTTGAAGTGCTTAGGGTTGGCAATATGCTCCCCGTCGCTAGTAGCAATCAAGGAGGTGATACCAGCGTCTATTCCTACCGCTTTCTCAACTTGAGACAAGAGATTGATTGTATGGTCATTGACCAACAAGGAAACAAACCAACGTCCAGATGCATCAAGTCGGACAGTCACAGTGGATGGGTCGCAGCCTTTAGGAATGGTACGACTCCAGCGAATTGGCAGAGGTTCATTACACTTTGCCAACCAAAGTTTGCCATCCTTCCATCTAAAGGCAGCACGAGTAAACTCAGCAGTGCCACCACTCCGCTTCTTCTTGAAGCTGGGATACCTTGCCCTACCTGCCCAGAAGTTGACGAATGCTTTTTGCAGGTTTCTCAACCCTTGCTGCAATGGAACAGAGCTGACAACGTTTAGAAATTCCAAGTCCTCTTGCTTTTTCCAGTCCGTCAGCAAGGCAGATGTCTGCTTGTAGTCAATCCGCTCTTGCCTCTCGTACCAGCCTTCTGTGCGGGTATGCAAGGCTTTGTTGTAGACCAACCGAACGCATCCTAACGTTCGGCGCAAGAGTTGTTCTTGTTCCTCGGTCGGGTAAAAGC